>DASVGQ010000160.1:0-69200 GCA_036379455.1 Nevskiaceae bacterium | reverse complement strand
GTACGTTCATGAAGCGCGCTCTGCTCGGCACGCTCGCCGCCGGCGTAGTGCCGGCAATCGTTCCCGGCCTCGGTCTGAGGAGCGCCCGCGCCGCGGGCACGCTCAAGGTTGGTGTCCTGATTCCGTTGAGCGGGCCGGCCGGACTGTTCGGACCTTCCGCACGCGACTGCTCGCAGCTCGCGGCGGACGAGATAAACGCGCGAGGGGGCATTCTCGGTCAGCAGATCGAGCTGCTGTTCGGCGACGCGGGCGCACCGCCGGCGGTCTCGGCGCAGACCGCGCTGCAGCTGTGGAAGGGTCAAGGTGCGCGGGCGTTCATCGGCATGCACGATTCCGCGGTGCGTGAGGCCGTCGTCGGAGTATTCAACGGGCAGGTGCCGTATATCTACTGCTCCACGTACGAGGGTGGCGCGTGCTCGAAGGGCCTGTTCCTCATGGCGCAGACGCCCGAGCAGCAGCTGGAGCCGGTAATCCCGTGGCTGGCGCAGAGCAAGACGCTCAAGCGCTGGTACCTGATCGGCAACGATTACATCTGGCCGCGGCGCACGAACGCCGTCGCCAAGACCTACATCTCGAAGATCCATGGCTCGGTGGTGGGCGAGGAGTACCTGCCGTTCTCGGTCAGCAACTTTGATTCGAATCTCGCGAAGATCCGCGAATCGAAGGCGGACGTGGTGCTGGTCACGCTGGTCGGTGGGTCGTCCGTGGGCTTCAATCGTTCCTTTGCCAGCTTCGGCCTGGCGGATCAGGCTCTGCGCCTGGGTACCTTGATCGACGAGAACACGCTCGCCGGCATCGGCGCGCAGAACTCCAAGGGTATCTATTCATCGGCCGGCTACTTCGCCGCCCTGCACAATCCGGCGGCCGACAAGTTCTCGGCCGCGTACCACAAGAAGTTCGGCGCCAAGGCTCCCCTGCTCAGCGCCTTGTCCGAATCCTGCCTCGAGGGCCTGCTGTTGCTCGACGCCTTTGCGAGCAAGGCCGGGAGCATCAGCGTGGATGCGTTCCAGAAGGTGGAGCCCGGTCTGAGCTATGACGGACCGCGCGGCCGCATCGTCATGCACCATCAGCACGCGACGATGAACGACTACCTGGCGGTGGCCGACGGCGCCAGCTACAAGGTCGTCCACACCTTCCCGGACGTCAGCCCCGGGCAGACCTCCTGCGACATCAAGGCCTGAAGCCGGTGGCTTCGGCAACGGCGCCCCGGTGAGCGGATCACACGGCACCGACCGGGCGCCGAAGATGTCGCTGACGCGCGCCACTCCGATGCGCCGGCTCCGCATGGCTTCGGCGGCTCAAGGAGGCCGGCGGCCTCTGTGACAGTCCGGTTACTCCCTTGACGCCGCTGGTCGCCACCTACGCCCTGAACTTCGTCTACCAGGTCGAGATCCTCGCGCTCGTCGTACTGGGGCTCGGCGTGGTGTTCGGCCTGCTCGGCGTCATGAACATGGCGCACGGCGAGTTCGTCATGCTCGGCGCGTACAGCGTGATCGTGGTGCAGAGGATGGGGCTTCCGTTCCTGTGGGGGCTCCCCGTCACCCTTGTCGTGTGCATCGTCATCGGCTGGGTCGCGGAACGGCTGATCGTTCGACCGTTGCGCGATCGCCCGATCGATACCTTGTTGGGCACCTGGGGGCTGAGCCTGCTGATGCGCAAGGGCGTGGAGGCGGTCTTCGGCAAGGGCTACCAGAATGTCAACGGCCAGTTGACCGGAACGATCCATCTGCTGGGCACGACTTACCCGACCTATCGCATCGTGCTCATCGTCGCCATCGCCGTGGGCTTCGCGCTGCTCGCGTGGTGGTACCTGCGAAGCCCGGCGGGCACGCGGGTGAAGGCCGTGGTCGGAAATCCGGTCCTAGCCCAGGCGGTGGGCATCAACACGCAGCGCATGGCGACGACCACCTTCGTCTGCGGGGTGACCGTCGCGGGCCTGGCGGGTTTCGCGCTGGCGCCGCTGGTCACCATCGAACCGGATATGGGTCTCAACTTCCTGCTCAACGGGTTCTTCGTCCTGATCGTTGGCGGCCTCGGCGGACTTGTCGGTCTCGGCGTGGGCAGCGGTGTGATCGGCGGAGCGCAGGTCCTCGTCGCCAGCCTGATCAACCAGACCGCCGGCTATCTCACGGTCCTGATCATCGCGATCGTCTTCATCTGGTTGAAGCCGAATGGCCTGGTCCCGCGCCGCTAGGCCGACGGCCCTGCTGGTCGTGCTGTTGGCGGTGCCTTTGGCGACCAGCGATTATTTTGCCTATGAACTGGGGCTGTACCTGCTCTACGGCATTGCCGCGCAGGGCGTAGGGCTCGCGTGGGGGCGCGCCGGTTTCCTGCCGCTGGGGCAGGCGCTGTTCTTCGGGCTCGGCGCCTACCTGACCGGCTTCGTTCTCAAGGGTGCCGCTGTCCACGGCTCGTGGGTGCTCGTGCTGCTGCTCGTCGCCGTCGCGTTGCCCACCGCACTGGCCTACCTCATCGGCCGACTGGTGTTCGCGCGCAGCCACGCAAACGGACCTGATTTCCCGTTGATCACCCTCGCGCTGACGATGCTGGGCTACCAGATCGCCAATCAGTGGACCAGCGTGACGGGGGGATTCAACGGCTTGACGGGCATTCCGCAGCTTCCCGGGTTGGACCGCTACGGCGTCGGCTTCTACGACCTCGTGGCCGTCGTCTGCGTGTTATCCACCGCCGGCGTTGCGTGGCTGCAACGCACGCCGCTCGGCACGTTGTGGTCTGCCACGGCGCAGAACGAGGACCGACTTCAGTTCTTCGGCTTCCCCACGGATCGGCTGAAATCCGTTGCATTCGCGGTCAGCGCCTTTCTGGCCGCGGTCGCGGGGCTGCTGTATGCACCCCAGCAAGGCCTGGTGACACCGCTGTCCGTGGGATTCGAGCTGTCTGCAGGGTTTCTCATATGGGCTGCGGTAGGTGGACGTGCGAGCCCCTATGGTGCGCTTCTCGGCGCGGTGTTCATCGGACTGCTGTCGATGGAACTGCGCAACCGGTTCACGTATTGGGAAGTCGTCATTGCGCTGATCTTCATTGTGGTGGTGCTGCGTTTCCCGGTTGGAATCATCGGCGGCGTGGAGCGCGCGTGGTCGTGGCTGTTTCCCGGTCACGGGCGTTTGACGGCAACTCGCCCGGTGGCCGCGCCGGGTTCCAGGTTGGCGACCACCAGCGTGCCGCGGCTGGCGTATGAAGCGGTCGAAGTAGTGAAAGGCGGCGTGCGCATTCTCGACGGCCTGAGAATGACCGTGGACCAGCCCGGCATCCACTGCATCATCGGCCCCAACGGAGCGGGCAAGACCTCGAGCTTCAATGTGCTGACGGGTCGTCTCCCGCTCACCTCCGGGCGTATTCGTCTTTCGGGGCGCGACGTGTCGCGCGCGCGTGCCGACGTCATGGCTCGGCTCGGCGTCGGGCGCAAGTTCCAGATCCCGTCGGTGTTCGGTGGTTTGAGCGTCACGGACAACATTCGCATCGGGCTCTGGGCCAACCGCATCGGCGGGATGGATCTGCTGCGAGGCGCGCCGCAGGCATGGTCCACGCCGCTGCTGCTCCGGCTGCAGCGCGCCTTTCCCTTTCTCGAAGACAGCCAGCAGCGCCGTGCCGGCACCTTGTCCCAAGGTCAGCGCCAGATGCTTGAATTCGCGATGACCGCGCTGGCGGAGCCGAATCTGCTGCTGCTCGATGAGCCCTGCGCCGGCCTGTCTCCGGACGAGACGCAACACCTGTCTTCGGTGATCGCCGACGTGGTCCGCAGCCTGGGCGCCACCGCGCTGATGATCGAGCACGACATGGCGGCCGTGGAAGCGCTCGCGGACGATGTGTTCGTTCTGCATCAGGGCAGCCTGATGGCGGCAGGCAGCTATGCGGAGATCCGCTCGAATCGCGACGTGCAGGCGATCTACGCGGGCGGCCGCAAATGACCCAGGCCCTGCTGGAGTTCTCGGACCTCACCGGCGGCTATGGCGATACGCTCGTGGTGCGCGAGCTTGCGAGCCATGTTCCCGCAGCGCGCGTGCTCGGAGTGCTCGGCCGCAACGGAGTGGGGAAGACTACCCTGCTGCGCCTGTTGATGGGCTATCTAGAGCCCCGCCGCGGACGGATACTCTGGAGCGGGCGTGACGTGCTGGGCACGCCGCCGTTTGCGCGCGTGAACATGGGCATGGGCTACGCGCCGCAGGAGGCGGTGGTGTTCGACACGCTCTCGGTGCTGGACAACCTCACGCTGCATCGCAGGTCGCGTTCCACCGACGTCTACGCGCCGTACTTCGAGGCGTTCCCGCGTATCAAGGAGCGCCTGCGACAGGAAGCCGGCAGTCTGAGCGGCGGAGAGAAGAAGATCGTCTCCTTCACGCGAGCGCTGGCCGGTGGTTCGCGGCTCGTTCTTCTGGATGAGCCTACCGAGGGGGTGCAGCAGGAAAACATCGCGCGCATGGTCGAACTGATTCGCTGGCGCCGGGCGCAGGGCGACGCTTTCATCATCGTCGAACAGAACCTCGGCTTTCTCGCCGAGGTGATGGACGACATCGTCGTACTGGATCACGGTCGCTGCGTGCTGCAGGGCAACGCTGCCGATTATGCGCGTGACGAGCTTGAGCGCTACCTGATGGTGTAGCGCTGAGCCGCGCGCTCGCCGGCACATCGACCGCTGGCTGGCCATCGGCGCGGCAAGTACGAGCTATGGAAGCGAGTGCAGCGGTCGCGTGCGTCGGGGTTCAGGTTCCGTCGACGCGCATCGCACGAATCGCGCGCGATGCAACCTGAACGCTTCTGCCACGCCTCCGGCTAGTCGTGGCCTTACTTCCCTGCTGCGCCTGACATGCCCCGCTGCCAGAACAGTACCGGGCGCTCGATCAGCCGCACGAACAGCAGGTTGACGATGACGCCGATGATGGCGAGCAGCACCATGCCGGACCACATGTCGACGAAGTTGAAGTTCTGCTGAGCCTGCAACGTGAAAAAGCCGATGCCGCGCGTCGCGGCGGTCATTTCGCTGATGACCATGAGCGCTACCGCCAGCGAGATACCGGTTCGCAGGCCGGCGACAATCTGCGGCGACGATGCCGGCAGCACCACGTGGAAGAAGCGGTACCAGCGAGGAATGCGATAGACCGTGCACACGGACGTGAGCGTCGGCTCCACGCCCTTGGCGCCGTCGATTGCGTTGAGCAATACGATGAACAGGACACCTTCCGTGATGATGCCGATCTGCATTTCCGGGCCGATGCCGAGAATCAGGATGAAGAAGGGCAGCAGAGCCGGAGGTGCAAGGGCGCGGATGTACTCAACGGCCGGCGTCAGCAGCCAGCGCAGCCAGGCGATGCGGCCGATGGCAATTCCGAGCCCGATGCCGACGACGGAACCGATGAGGTAGCCGACGATGAAGTTGCGCAGGCTGGGCACGATGTTTTCCGTGAAGCCGGCGCCGAACCAGTTGTGGCCGAAGGACTCCATGATGTGCTGCAGCGAGGGAAAGTACATGTTCGTGGATGACGCGGACGTGAACCACCAAGCCGCGACGATGACGACCACGAGGATGAGTTCCCAGGCGACCGATCCCACACGCTGCGTCACGCCGTTCATTGCGACACCTTCCGCTGGCTCGGATGCCAGAACAGGATCAGCCGCTCGAGCATCGAGAAGCCGGCCGTGATGATCACCCCGAGCACGCCGGTGAGGAGAATGAGCGAGTACATGCTGCGATCATCGCCGGCGCTCATGGCGCGCAGGATGTCGTTGCCGAGCCCCGGGGCGCCGCCGACCAGTTCCGCGACGATGGATACGATCAGCGAGAAGATCGCCGCAATGCGGATACCGGTGACGATGAACGGCAGCGAGCCGGGCAGCTGGATGCTGAAGAACTGTCGGGTGCGCGACATGCCGTACACGCGCGCCGTTTCCAGCATCACCTTGTCGACGCTGCGCACGCCGTACACCGCTTGCAACAGCACGATCCAGAAGATGCCCTGGAAGATGAGCAGCAGCTTAATCTGCAGCGTGACGCCGAGCAGCAACAGCGCGAGCGGCAGGATCACGACGGGCGGGATCGGCCGCATGAGCTCGATGACCACGCGGCAGAACCGGTAAGCGCGGTCGTTTGCCCCCAGCACGATCCCCGAAAGCGTGCCGAGGACGCCGCCGATGATCAGGCCGGCGCCCCATGACTCGACGGTATGCCACAGCGTGATCCAGAACTCGGAGCCCACGAGCACCGCGCCCATGCGTCCAAGAACTGCGTTGGCGGTCGGGAAGAACCGCGGCGGCAGCACGCGCGTGACCGTCAGTACCTGCCAGAGCACGTAGAACAGAATGAGGTCGATGACAACCGCGATGGCGAAGCCGACGCGCGGGTGCATGTTGAAAAACGTCGCCGCGCGCTGGCGCCACGTCGCCGGACGCGTGCGTGCTGCGATGTCCGCCGGCGCGCTCACGGATTGATTACGACGTCCGCGACGTGTACCGGTGCCTTCGTATAGCCGAATTCCGCGATGTCATCCGCGTATTTCTGGAACTGCGGCAGGTTGATGGGGCCCGCGTCGTAGGCAGGCAGCAGCGTCTTTTCCGCGACTTTCTTGCTCATGCCCATCAGCGACACGGCGAGCTTGCGTTGCAGCGCCGGATCTGCCTTGAGTTCCTTGACGGCGCGCGCCGTGGCTTCGTGGAAGGCCGCGAATTCCTTGGCCTTGCTCTTCGCGTTCTTCACGCTCGTGAACATGATGTTGTAGGGGGAGCCCTTCGGCATCATCGTCCCGATCGGGTCGGAAATGACCTTCATGCCGTTGATTTCAGCTTCCGTCTCGAACGGACTGATCACCACCGCCGCCGCGGCCTGTCCGCGTGCCACCGCCTGTAAAGAGGACTTGAACGGCAGACTCACGAAGTGGATACCGTCGGGGTTGCCGCCTTCCTGTTTGACGCCGAGCTTCGTCGCGAGCGTCGTGAGGGAAGTGAGGGCATTCGTGGCCACGGTCTTGCCGACGAGATCCTTGTAGTTCTTGATCGGTGAGTCCGCCTTCACGACGAGGCCGCTGTTGCCGACGCCTGGCCCGACCGTCGTGACGCCCGGCATGATCCGTAGCGGTGCGCCCCTGGAGATGGCGATCAGGATAGGGAACGCGGCCGCGGCCGCGGCGTCATAGGTGCCGTTGATGACGCCCGTCGCGATTGCCGGTCCGGAATCGGTCGTCGACAGCGTCACGTCAAGCCCGACGTCCTTGTAGTAGCCCTGCTGCTTTGCGTACATGTAGGGCTCGGTGTCCATCGACGTCACCATGGCGATGTTCATGGGTGTCAACGGTGCCGCGCTCGCCGCGCCGGCGAAGCTCCCTGCCGCGAGCGCCGAAGCTGCCATGATGCCGATGCCGAGGCGCCGTGCGCATACAGATAGATGGCTGCAGCGAGTCATGCCGGAATTCTCCTGGGTGCTGTGGAAAAGGTCTGCGTTCACGAGTTCATGAAGGCCTTGGAAGAGTCTGCCGGCTTGCGGGGGCAGCGGCACACAGCGGCAACATCCGCGCGTGTCCGGAAGGCGGTGAGGGTAATCAGGTTCGCCTCCCGGTCGGGCCGCGGCAGCCTGGAGGTGAGTTGTGCGTCCGTGTCCGCGAAGGAGGCTGCGATCGACCGACCCACGGCGTGAGAGCAGATGTCGATCGTCAGCGAGGTATCCTGCGCAAGCTCTTCCATCGTCATGAAAGTGGTCCCGTGCTTTCCGGTGCGACTGTGCAACGACATCTGCCTTTCCGGCGTGTTGGTCACTGTGGAAGGATCACGTCTTTTGCCTTGAGCGGGTGGGCCAGATAGCCGTACTCGTGGGCCTGGTCGAGTTGTTTCTGCAGCGCTTCCACGTTGAAAGGCTGCGTGTTGAAATCTGCCAGCGGCACCTTCTGCGCGACGCTCTCGGACAGCCCGACAATCTTGTGCGCGACCTCACGCGTGAGCTTCTCGCTGGCCTTGAGCTCTGCCGCTGCGCGGTAAGTGGCATTCGTGAAGGCTTCCAAGGCCTTTGCATTCTTTTTCGCGCTGGCATCACTGGTGAACAGCACGAGTCCGGCGCCGTACTGCGGCGACGCCTCGGTGATCGGGTCGCCGAGATTCACGAGTCCAGCCTGCACGCCCTCCGTCGTGAACGGCGTGACGACGACGGCGGCGTCGACCTGACCCTGCACGACGGCCTGGACGCTGCTCTTGAACGGCAAGGCGACGAATCGGACCTTGTCCGGGTCCGCGCCCGCGCGCTTCATCATGATCTTCGTGTCGAGCGTCGTCAGCGAGGTCAGGGCATTCGTCGCGACGGTCTTGCCTTCGAGATCCTTGTAGCCCTTGATGCCGGAGTCCGGCTTCACGACGAGCCCGGCTTCGGCGTAGCCGCCGACCGGGTTGTCGACGGCCGATGCCATGACGTACTTCAGCGGTGCGCCCTTGGAGATCGCGATCGCGATTGGGAACCACGCGGCGGCCGCGGCGTTGTAGGTTCCGTTGAGCACTCCGGTGACCACCGCTGCGCCGGCGTCGTTCGTCGAGAAGGTCACTTCGAGCCCGGCGTCCTTGTAGTAGCCCTGCGCCTTGGCGTACAGGAAGGGCGCGGCGTCGAGCACCGGAACCATGGCGATATTGAGCTTCGTGACCGCGGAGTCGGCAGCGGCATGCGACGGCATCATCGCTGTTGCGCCGCACAGAGAGGCCACGGTCAGGACAGCGGCCGCCAGGACGGGGACGGAGCGGTGAGGGTGCATCAACGCCATGGAGGTCTCCTTGAGACGAAGTGGCGAAACGATCAGTGCGCCTTCGTGGCAGCCCGATCTGGTGCCGAACCGGCCGGCGCCTCGTGGATCTGCCGGTCGAGCAGCGACATGAGCTCGCGGCGATATTCGCCGAAGCGCGGGTTGCCCTTGGTGTCCACCTGGTTGCGCTCGTCGGGAAGATCGATGTCGACGATGCGGCGCACCTTCGTCGGCGAGTGCGTGAGCACCGCGACGCGGTCGCCCAGATAGATCGATTCCTCGATGTCGTGCGTGACGAAGATGATCGTGATGCCAAACTGCTTGCGGATCGCGAGCACCAGATCCTCAAGGTCCATGCGCGTCTGCGCATCGACCGAGGCGAAGGGTTCGTCCATCAGCAGTACGTGCGGTCGGTAGGCGAGCGCGCGTGCGATGGCCACGCGCTGCTGCATGCCGCCGGAAAGCTGCCACGGGTAGCGTTTTGCCGCGTGACCTAGGCCCACGGCCTCAAGGGAGTCGCGCACGCGGCTCAGCCGCTCGCTCTTTTCCATGCCCTTGCCCCTGAGTGGCAGCATCACGTTGCGCTCCACCGTCAGCCACGGCATGAGCGAGCGGCCGTATTCCTGGAACACGAGCGCCAGATGCTCCGGCGTGCCACTGATGGGCTTGCCCTCGAACTCGATGGTGCCAGAGGTGCGTTGGAGCAGGCCGGACATGCACTTCAGGAAGGTCGTCTTGCCGGCCCCGGATGGCCCGACGATGCAGACGAATTCCCGCGGGTAGACCTCGAAGGTGATATCCGCGATGGCTTGGACGGCGGTTTCGCCGGTGCCATAGGTCTTGGACAGGCTTTGCACCCGGACCGTCGGCTTCGCGTTGGCTGGAGCCTCTTGGAGCACCGCTGACGCTGAAGCCATCGTCCTCTCCTCCGCAGCAGTCGCCGTCATTTGTGTCTTGCGGCTCCGGTCAGCATATCGCACGGCCAGTTCATCTAGCTTCGCGCAGAGTTGGTGCGCGGGGCAAGCGTGGCGCGCAGCGCGTCGTCGCAGAACCGGCGTGGGTATCCGATGAGGAACGCGAGCGGTTCGCCGCCCGGCGGGAGCTCGAGTCTGCGCAAGCCGCGCGTTGTTCGCAGGATCATCTTCCGGCGCCGCCGGATGTCGTCCGCCTGAAGTGCACGGGCAACGCGAAGCAAATAAAGCCACCGCGGTCGGCGGCGGTCACGACGTGAGGACGGTGCTTCGTCTACAAGCCGTGCCGCGTGGCGAGCCGGCAGCGGCTACCCTCTGGCCGCTTCCTGCCGTACTCTCGTGACCCCCCATCGACGGGTTCATCCATGAAGCCGAATTTCATCTTCATCGTCGCGGACGATCTTGGAGCCTTCGATCTCGGCTGCTTCGGCAACCCGGTCAAGGTGTCGCCGAACCTGGATCGTCTTGCCGCCGAGGGCATGCGCTTCACGCGCGCCTACTCGAACTCCGCGGTGTGTTCGCCGGCGCGTTTCGCGATCATCACGGGGCGCTGGCAGTACCGCCTGCCGGCCGCCGCGGACGAGCCTCTCGACGGGCGGCGCAGCGCGACCCTCGGGCTGCCTCCGGAGCATCCGACCCTGCCTTCGCTGCTGCGAACCGCCGGCTACCGGACGGCGTTGATGGGCAAGTGGCACTTGGGTCGTCCACCGGCCTTCGGGCCGCTGAAGAGTGGCTATGAGGAGCACTTCGGGCCGATGGGGGGTGCAGTGGACTACTTTTCGCACGTCAATTTCGGCGGCGTGCACGACCTGTGGGATGCCGGCCGCGAGGTTCACGAACACGGTTATCTGACCGACCTGATCACCGATCGGGCGGTGGAGTACCTGAAACGACGCAAGACCGATGAGCCGTTCCTGCTCAGCGTCCATTACACCTCGCCGCACTGGCCGTGGGAGACACGCGAGGACGAAAGCGAGTCGCGGCGCATCGGCACGCACATCGCGCACCTGGACGGTGGTTCAGTCGAGATCTACCAGCGCATGATCGGGCACATGGACGAAGGCATCGGCCGGATTCTCGCGGCCCTGCCGGCGGGCCAGCGGGACAATACGCTGGTCGTCTTTCTCAGCGACAACGGCGGAGAGCGGTTCTCCCACAACTGGCCGTTCGTCGGCGGCAAGATGGACCTGCTGGAGGGCGGCCTGCGCATCCCGCAGATCGCTTGGTGGCCGGCGCGCATTCGACCCGGGTCGAGCAGCAGCTGGACGACGCTCAGCATGGACTGGATGCCGACCATGCTTGCCGCCGCCGGAGTCGAAGCCGATCAGGGCTATCCATTGGACGGCATGGACCTGTCTTCGTTGCTCGACGATCCGACGTGGAGCGTCGAGCGCACGCTCTACTGGCGCATGAAACACCGCAATCAGGCGGCGTGCGTGGACGGCCGCTGGAAGTATCTGCGCGTGGACGGACACGAGTACCTGTTCGACGTCGTGACCGACGGACGCGAACGCGCCAATCAGGCCAAACGGCAGCCCGAGCGGCTCGTGAACATGCGCAAGCGGTGGGAAGCATGGGCCAGGACCATGCCCGGCATTCCCGGCGATGCGCAGGTCCACTTGGTATTCAGCGAAGAGGACATGCCGCGCGCGACGTTCTGAAGTGCGCGGACCGCGATGAGTCAGGGTTTCGATGGGCGTTCCAGGAGGGCAACGACGATGGATGACAGAAGGCCGACGGGGTGGAAGAACTACGAGGATTTCGCCGCGGGTATCGCGACGAACCGTCTGCCTTCGAGCGATGCGCTCGTCGGTCGGACGCTGCACATCGCTTTTCCGGGTCAGCCCGTTGGGATCGAGTGCACCGCCGTGCACGAGATGCATTGGGTGGCGCGCGGCGCGGACGCCGACACGGGATGGTATGAAGCGATTCGCGTGGCGCCCGATACCTGGTTCATCGACACGAAGCGCAAAGCGGCGCCGAAAGAAGCCTTCACGCTCATCGTCAACGAGCGCAGCCTGCGCGTCCTCGGTATCCGCTGCCAAGTGAACGAGGCCCGTGCGGGCGTGAATGAACCGCGCGTCCAGCAGGAATTTCTCGTCGGGACGCTGGAGGTGCCGGGGCGCGAGGCCAGCGGCATGGTGCCGCACGTCACGCGCGATCTCATCGGCCTGCGCACTTTCCAGACCTACAGCCCGAACCACACCTACGAGCACACCTACCTGAATTCGGAGCGTTACGCGTGGCAGTGCCTCGTCGGCGTGCAACGCGGGCAGGGCGACGTCGATATGGCGAGCTACTACCAGTTCGCCGCGGACCAATACGTCTTCACGTTCCGCGAGTTCCTGATTCCCGTCGCGTCGGTGTTCTTCTTCAACTTCGCAAGCGGCCGGTCGACGGGTAAGTTCCTTGGCGTGACGGGTGCGGGCGAAGTCGAGAACAATCCTGCCGGCGCCTTCATGCGTCGCGCGTCGATGACCTTCTACGATCCCGAAGCAACGCCCGCCTGAATCCGTTGCGGCAGGCATCGGGCGGACCCGCCGGCGCGTCGTTTCCCGGCGCTATCTGCCACGGTGCGTTCAAGGCGCCTGTTGCAGCGCGCGCAGGGCGCCTCGGCCGGAGGCGCTGGCGTTGGCGCGGAAGAACGTAGCCGTGCGTTGGCGTCCACCGCGCGCCTCGGGCCGCATCTTTCGGTAGTGACGTTTCAGCGCAACGGGATATGGCTGAGTGCCACCGTGCTCACCGTCGGCGCGTGCAGCCCCGACGCCTTGATCGTGTCGATGAACGGCGTGGGGTACAGACCGAACCAGAACATCAGCACGGCGAGAACGATGACCGCAATTCCCCCCGCCTGGATCGGCCAACGCTTCGGTGCCTTGAAGGGTTGATTCCAGCGCTGCCGCTGGAACATGGGGATGACGGCCCGCAGGTAGTAGAACAAGCCCACGGCGCTGCCGAACACCACGGCGCCGACGAGGATCCACAGCTGCCTCTCGATGCTCGCCGCGAAGATGTACAGCTTGCCGATGAACAGTGCCGTCATCGGCACTCCGGCGAGAGACATGAACATCGCGGTGAGGATGGAGGCGAGGATGGGGTGGCGCCAGAACAGCCCGCGGTAGTCGTAGAGCTGGTCGGCGTCGCCGCCCTCCCGGAGCGGGCTGGAGAGGATCGTGACCACGCCGAAGGCGCCGATCGTCGTGATCATGTAGGTCACGAGATAGAAGCTCACGGACTCGACCGCGAAGGCGCCCGTGGCGACGAAGGCCACCAGCGTGTAGCCGTACTGCGCGACCGCGGAATACCCCAGCAGGCGCTTGATGTTGTCCTGCATCAGGGCAAGGATGTTGCCGAAGACGATCGACAGGAAGGCGATGACGCTGAGGATATCGATCAATACCTTGGAGTCGTAGGCCTGCGACTCGACGAAGTAGCGCAACAGCACCGCGAACATCGCGAACTTCGAGGCGGTCGCGAGGTACCCACCGATCGGCGCCGGCGCGCCTTCGTAGACGTCCGGCACCCACAGGTGGAATGGCACAAAGGAGATCTCGAAGCCGATGCCGACGATCAGCATCGCGCCGCCGACCAGCAGCAGGTTGTCGCCGGCGAACTGCCCGCTGACGATGCCATGCGCCAGCTGGTTGAAGGACAGCGTGCCGGTCTGCGCGTAGACCAGCGCCATGCCGAACAAGATGAAGGCGGCCGCCACGGCCGACAGCACCATGTACTTGATGCTGGCTTCCAGCGCGCGGCGGTCGCGGTGCGGGTAGCCGATCATGCCCCACATGGAGAGCGCGGTGATCTCCATGCCGACGAAGAAGGTCACGAAGCTCGTCGCGCTGACGAGCACGAGCCCGCCCAGCGTGGCGAGTGCGACCAGTAGATAGATCTCTTCGCGTTCCCCCTTGTATCCCTCGATGTACTGGTAGAGCAGCATCGCCGTCACCAGCCCGGCGGCGATGACGGCCACGCCGAAGAACAGCGAGAAGCTGTCGATCAGAAGCAGCGGCGTCACCTGCTGCGGCGCTACCTGGACGGCGAAGATGCAGCTGATCAGCGCCAGCACCAGGCCGACGATGCACACTCCGGCGTTCCAGCGGTGGCTGCGTCGGATGGCGATGGCGAGCATGACCGCGACGGCGGTCGCGCTCGTCACCATGATCGGCAGCAGCGCGATCCAGTCGTTGGTTGTGAAGGTGACTGGGTTCATCGCGAAGCGACTCCGTTGAAGGTGGTCCCTTCCTGCGCGTGTGCGTAGTTTTGGCTGACGGCGGTCATCGTCGCGGCGGAGGTATGCAGGAAGTTGTTGGGATGGATGCCGAGCCACAGCAGCACGGCGATCAGCGAGGCCATCGTCGCGATCTCACGTCGGTTCAGGCCCGGGAAACGGCGCTTGTCCGGCGCCGGCCCGTAGTAGGCACGTTGCATGTAGATCAGCGAGTAACAGATGGCGGTGATGAGCCCGAGCGAAGCGACGACCGCGATCGGCACGCTGACCTTCAGCGTGCCCAGCAGGATCAGGAACTCGCCGACGAAGTTGCCCATGCCCGGCAGCCCCAGGCTCGCCATGGCGAAGAACAGTGCCACCGGCGGCAGGCCGGGCATTCGCGTCCACAGGCCGCTCATCTGGCGGAAGTCGCGCGTATGCATCCGTTCGTAGATCTGTCCGGTGATGATGAACAGCGCGGATGAGGAAACGCCGTGCGACAGCATGGTGATCATCACGCCCTGCAGGGCGATCGCCGTGCCCGCGAACACGCCCATCATGATGAAGCCCATGTGGCTGACCGACATGTACGCGACGAGGCGTTTCATGTTGTGCTGCGAGAAGGACATCGCCGCGCCCCACAGGATGCCGGCCACGCCCAGCCACATCGCGATCGGCGCGAAGTGGGCGGCCGCCTCGGGGAACATCGACACGCAGAAGCGGATCAGCCCGTAGGCGGCGGTCTTCAGCATCAGCCCGGCGAGGATGACGCTGCCCGCGGTGGGCGCCTGTCCGTGGGCGTCCGGCAGCCATACGTGGAAGGGCATGGTTGGCAGCTTGACCATGAAGGCGCCGAAGAAGCCCAGCATGATCAGCATCGCCGCGGTGGCCGACATCGGCGTGCCGAGCAGCTTGTTGTAGTCGAAGGTGAAGACGCCCGTCGCCCGATGGTGGATGAACACCAGCGCCAGGATGGCGACGAACATCAGCAGGCCGCTGGCCTGGGTGTAGATGAAGAACTTCATGGCCGCGTAGGTGCGCGCCTGGCCCGGTTCGTCGTGACCCCAGAGGGCGATCAGGAAGAACATCGGCACCAGCATCAGTTCCCAGAAGAAGAAGAACAGGAACAGGTCGATGGCCAGGAACACGCCGATGATGCCGGCGAAGTTCCACATCAGGTTCATGTAGTAGAACCCGACCTTGCGGTGCATCTCGCTCCACGAGCAGGCCACCGAGACGATGCCGATGAAGCCCGACAGCACCGTCAACAGCAGGGACAGCCCGTCCAGCCCGAGATGGAAGCTGATGCCGAAGCGGGGGATCCACGGAACGTCGAGCTCCAGTCCCCAGCGGTGATCCGGGCCGAGGATCGTGAAGGAGAAATCGCCGGTGAACCACAGGTACAGGCCCAGCGCCAGCACGATGGTCATCGTGGTCAGCCCGATCCAGCGGGGCAGGTGCGGGTTGACGTATTCGGACCCCCAGCAGGCGAGGCCGCCCACCAACGGGATGATGATCAGCGCACCGAGAATCCAGGCAGGGTCCATGTCAGCTCACGAATAGATGATGGCAGCGAGGATCAGGACCGCTCCGACGCCGACGCTTGCCGCGTACCAACGCAGATGCCCCGTCTCGGACCACGTGAAGACCTTGTTCCAGCCGAGGAACACTCGCTCGATCGCGCGATCGATCTGGTCGATGAAGTCGCGCCGCCCGAAGCCCGCGATCAGATACCAGGGCTTGACCAGCACGTGATCCCACAACCAGTCGAAGCCCATGGCGTGGAACCACACGAGCCGGATCTGGTTGCCGAGGCCGCGCCGCGTGAAGCGCGCCGTGAACTCGCGGTGCGTGACGAACAGCGGCCAGCAGATGATGACGCCGATGACCGCGAGGATGAGCGGGAGCTTCTCGAGGATCTCCGGCTGTTCCCCCGCGGGCGAAGCCGGCAGCATGCTGATGTGCATGCCGAACCAGCCGCCGAGCAACGTGGCGATCATCAGCGCGACCAGCGGCACGTGGTGGGTCCAGCCGCGCGGCGTGGTGGCCGGGCCGCCGTGCCCGTGGTGCGGCTCGCTGCCCCGGTACTCGCCGAAGAAGGTCAGGAAGATCATGCGCGCCGTGTAGACCGCCGTCAGGAAGGCGCCGAACACGGCAAAGCCCCACATGACGTAGTGGCCGGACTTGAAGGCGTCGGCCATGATCAGGTCCTTGCTGAAGTAGCCGTCGCCCGGCGGAATCGCCGCCAGGCCGAGGCCACCGATCACGAAGCCGGCAAAGGTTACCGGCAGCTTCTTCCACAGCCCCCCCATGCGAAACATGTTCTGTTCGTGGTGGCAGGCGAGGATCAGGCTGCCCGACGACAGGAACAGCAGCGCCTTGAAGAAGGCGTGCGACATGAGGTGGAAGATGGCACCGCTCCACGCGCCGACGCCGAGCGCCAGGAACATGTAGCCGATCTGGCTCATCGTTGAGTAGGCGAGCACGCGTTTGACGTCGGTCTGCGACAGCGCGCAGAAGCCGGCCACTACCAGAGTAATCGTGCCGACGACGCCGACCGCCTCCTGGCCCAGCGGCGCGAGCAGGAACAGTCCGTTCGTCCTGGCGATGAGGTAGACGCCGGCCGTGACCATCGTCGCCGCGTGCAGCAACGCGGAGACCGGCGTCGGGCCGGCCATCGCGTCCGGCAGCCACGTCTGCAGCGGAAACTGTGCCGACTTGCCGCAGGCGCCGAGCAGGAGCAGCAGAGCGACGGCGGTAGCAATTCCGGAGCCTACGGCCCAGTGCTCGGGAGCCAGCCGCATGATCTCCTGGATGTTGAGGGTGCCGAGCTCACGCACGATGAGCCACATGGCAATGGCGAAGGCCACGTCGCCGATACGCGTGACGAGAAAGGCCTTGCGTGCCGCGGCGCAGTTGGCTGGATCCTTGTACAGGAAGCCGATCAGCAGGTATGAGCACAGGCCCACGCCTTCCCAGCCGAAGTACGTGAACAGCAGGTTGTTGGCCAGCACCAGGAACAGCATGCTGGTCACGAACAGGTTCATGTAGGCGAAGAAGCGCGAGAAGCCCTCTTCGCCGTGCATGTACCAGACGGAGAACAGGATGATGAGGAAACTGACGCCCGTGACGACGCTGATCATCGTCATGGACAGTCCGTCGAGCCGCAAAGCAAAGTCCGGGTGGAATCCGGGCACGTCGATCCAGTTCCACAGGAACTGCGTATATGCGCCGCCGGTCGGGATGGTGGTGAAGAAGCTGTAGCCGACCAGGATCGTGACGATCACCGCCAGCAGCGGTGCGCCCACGCCGATGATGCTCGCGGTGCGTTCGCTGAAGCGCCCGCCCGACATCGCGAGGATGAAGAACCCGGCGAGCGGGAACAGGAAGACCAGAAAGAGCAAATCCAGCATGCGGATCGTTTCCCTTCAGAGCGTGCGGATGACGCGGTCGGGTGGGGTACGGCTCCAGGTGCGGCAGAGTGTGCCCATGCTCAGCCTTTCATCCGGCTGGCGGCATCGATGTCGAGACCCCGGAAGCGCCGGTAGAGCTGCAGCACGAGCGCGAGCGCAATCGAGGTTTCCGCGGCTGCGAGGGCGAGGATCATGAGGTACATGACCTGCCCATCTGGCTGCTGCCAGCGGCTCGCGCCGACGACGAAGGCCAGCCCCGCCGAGTTCATCATGATCTCGATGCACATCAGCGTGTAGATGAGGTTGCGGCGGATGAGGATGCCCGCCAACCCCAGCGCGAACAGGATGCCCGCCACCATCAGCCCCTGACTCAGGGGGATGGTCCCGATGAGAGCTTCCGCGGAATTCATGTGCGTTCCTGCGTCATTCGTGTGTCCACCGCGGGTATCGGCTCAGCGACCCTCGGGGTCGCGGCCGAGATGGAAGGCGGCGATGAGGCCGGCGAGCAGCAACATGGAGCCGAGCTCGACGGCCAGCAGATAGGGTCCGTACAGCGACATTCCGACTTCCGTAGCGCCGACCACCTTGCCGCCGGCGAAAGCCGTGCCTTCCGGGCGCGTCAACAGCAGCTGCATGAGCTCAGCGAGCAGGATCAAGGCGAGGATCGCTGGCGCCACCCACGCCGACGGCTTCAACCAGCTGCGCTCCTGCTGCACGGTCTCGTCGCCGAGGTTGAGCATCATCACGACGAATACGAACAGCACCATGATCGCGCCGGCGTAGACGATGACCTCGAGGATGCCCGCGAAGGGCGCGCCGAGCGTGAAGAAGATCAGTCCCACCGCCAGCAGCGACACGATGAGCTCCAGCAGCGAATGCATGGGGCTCGGGCCGGCGATCGCCAGCAGCGTCGCGAGGATCGCCACGGCGGAACAGATGTAGAAGGATATGAGCATGAGGCGTGATCAGTAGTGAGGCCGGCTCACGTCGCCCAGCCGAGGTAGCTGCGGGGCGGGAGACCGACGAGCAAGCGAGGGCGGCGGCGCAGGCCTTCAGGGCATGAGTGTCTTGACGCTGATGGGCGCAGCTTCGTTCTCGCCGGCGCCCTTCGGTTTGCCGGCGATGCTCTTGCCGGCAACGCGGTAGAAGTTGTAGTCGTGGTACTTGCCGGTCCCCGAGATGAGCAGGTGCTCCTTCTCGTAGACCATGTTTTGTCGGTCGTATTCGGACATCTCGAAGTCCGGCGTGAGCTGGATCGCGTTGGTCGGGCAGGCTTCCTCGCAGAAACCGCAGAAGATGCAGCGCGAGAAGTTGATGCGAAACCATTCCGGGTACCAGCGCCCGTCCTCCGGCCGCTCCGCCTTCTGCAGGGAGATGCAGCTCACCGGGCACACGACCGCGCACAGGTTGCACGCCACGCAGCGCTCGTCGCCGTCGGGGTCACGCGTGAGGATGATGCGCCCGCGGTAGCGCGGAGGCAGGTAGGGCATGGTCTCCGGGTAGCTGATCGTGTCCTTGTGGCGCCACAGGTGCGCGAAGATCAGCCACAGGGTGACGACGTTGCTCCAGACTCCTTCAAGGATCAACCAGACTCTCATCGGTACGCTCGCTCTCTCGTATCTAGCCTACGGCCAGGACCACGGCGCCCGTGACCAGCACGTTCGCCAGCGCCAGCGGCAGCATCACCTTCCAGCCGCCTTCCATGAAGTGGTCATAGCGCGGGCGTGGCAGGGCAGCCCGCAGCAGGATGAAGAAGCACATGAAGAACCCGGTCTTGATCACGAACCACGCCGCCGGCGGCAGCCACGGCCCTTGCCAGCCGCCGAAGAACAGAGTGGCGATAAGTGCCGATACCAACGTGATCGCGACGTACTCGGCAACGAAGAACATGCCGAACTTCATGCCCGAGTACTCCGTGTGGTAGCCGGCGGTCAACTCCTGCTCCGCTTCCGGAATGTCGAAGGGCGCGCGGTGCGTGGCCGCCACGCCGGCGGTCAGGAACAGCAGGAAGCCGAGGAACTGCGGGACGACATACCACAGCCCGTGCTGCGCTGCGACGATCTTGTCGAAGGAGAAGGAGCCGGCTTCCACGACTACGCCCATCATCGCCAGGCCCATGAAGACTTCGTAGCTCATCATCTGCGCCGCGGCTCGCACGCCGCCAAGCAGCGCGTACTTGCTGTTCGACGACCAGCCGCCGAGCATCACCGCGTAGACCGACAGCGACACCATCGCGAGGAAGTACAGCGCGCCGACGTTGATGTTGATGACGCGCCAGCCCGGGGCCACGGGGATCACTGCGAAGGCCATCAGCATCGTGGTCATCGACACGGCGGGCGCGACGATGAACACCGGTTTGTCGACGAAGCGCGGGATCCAATCTTCCTTCATGAAGATTTTCACCATGTCCGCCACGACCTGGCCGATGCCAAGGAACCACACCCGGTTCGGACCCCAGCGGTCCTGCCAGAACCCCAGCAGGCGGCGCTCCCACCAGATCATCAACGCCGAGACGATCACCACCCCCAGCAGGATGACGATCGCCTTGACGACGCCGATGATGATCGCGATGACTTCGGGCGTGAAGATGGACATGGGTGCGTTCAGGATCCTGCGATTTCACGACTGAGGGTTGCGGTAATGCCGGCAGCCAGCCACGGAATCCCGGCCGAGCCTTCCGGCAGGCCGATGACGCCGGCCGGCATCGCGGTGGACACGCGCACCGGGAGATGCAGCGAGGTATCACCGAGATGCACGACGGCGAGGTCGCCTTCCTTCAGCGCCTGCGCAGTGGCGAGCTGTGTCGGCAGAGCGACATAGGCGGGCGGGATGCGCGACGCGACCGCGGGGGCTCTTGCCGAAAGCATCTCCGACCCGTAGATCTGCGGCAGGGACACGACGCGCAGCACATCGCTGGACGGCGCGAATGCGGCCGGGACCTCGTCGTAGTAACGCAGGCCGGCGTTCGCCGTCGGTTCGACGAGGCGCTTTCCCGGATCTCCCCCGCGCAGCGGACCGCCGACGTATTCCTGCAGCTTGTTGACCGCCTGCGGCGAGTTCCAGCCCGGTGACCACGCGTAGGGAATGAGTGCCGCCGGACGGACGGTCTCGTCCGCGCCCGTGCCGTTGTAGCCTTCCATGGAGTAGGCCAGCGCTGAGTCCGCGTCGCGCGGCGGATGTGGCTCGTGGACCGAGAACTTCGCGCGCATGGCGGTTCGTCCGCTGTAGCGGTGCGGTTCGCGCGCCGCCTTGAGGCCGTCGATGCGGAACTGCGAGCCGGGCGCCGCGGCGGTGATGAGGCTCAGTTCCGGGAAGGTCTCGGCGCAGGCGGTCGTCAGCTCGTCGAGCGTGGACGCGTCCTGGCCATTGGCTGCCACGTGGTTCTTGGCGCGCCGCAGCCAGCGCCAAGACTCGGTGGTAACGATGTCCTGGTGGTAGTAGGCGGTGTCGAAGACCTGGAAGAAGCGTTGCGCGCGGCCCTCGTTGTTGACGACCGTTCCGTCGCCTTCGAAAGACGTCGAAGCCGGCAGCACTACCTCGGCGTGCTGCACGGTGTCGGTCGGCTCATGGTCGACGGCAATGACGCGCGTGTGCTCCAGCGCGGATTCCACGTCGGGTCGTGCCGCGCGGCGATAGAGATCGTTCTCCACGACGATGGCGACGTCCGCGTCGCCGCCGCCCAACGCCTTGAGCGCTTCACCCAGCGGACGTGCGTGCATCATGCCGAGACCGAAGCTGTTGGCCTCCGGCAGCGTCAGGAAGATCTCGACCTTCCGGCCGCGCGCGTGCAACGCCCACGCGACGTTCGCGGCCGCGTCGAGTACTGCGATCGAACGCGCACCGGTTCCGGAGATGACAACCGGCTTCTCGGCGGCCATGAGGTCGTCGGCGATGCGCTTGGCAAGCGCCTGTGTTGCGTCATCCAGCTCGGCGACTTCCGGCGCCTGCGGATCAATGAAATGCGCCACGGCAAAGCCGAGACGGGCCTGATCCTCGACGACTCCGCGGTAGCAATCCTTCGCGGCGTCGTCGAGGCGCGTGGCGTGCGTCGCCGTCAGGAAGATCGGGTTCTTGCGCCCCTGCCCGATGTTGATGACTGGACCCGCATCCCACTCATGCACGCCGCGTTCGGCGGCGAGCTTGACGGCCTTGCCTTTCGCGGTCTGCCGCAGCGAGAGCGCAATGCGTGGCGCGGTCTGCGTGACGTCCTCACCGAGGACCAGCGCAGCGTCCGCCGTTTCGAGCCCGCGCAGCGTGGCGCTGGCGACCGGGCCTTCACGCAGGATCTGCAGGACACGTTCGACGAGCGGATGTTCGTCATCGGAGTGTCCGTCGTAGAAGTTGTCCGCACCGACCAGTTCACGCAGCGCGTAGTTCGATTCGATGCTGGCTCGCGGCGAGCCGATGCCGATCGCGCGCTTGGCGCCGTCCAGCAGTTCGCCGACACGCGCCATGGCGTCGTCCACCGTCGCCTGCTTCTGCTCGCCGTCCCGGGTGATGAACGCCACGCGCGGCCTGTCCCGGCGATTCTGGTAGCCGTAGCCGTAACGGCCGCGGTCGCACAGGAAGTAGTGGTTGATCTCGCCGTGGTAGCGGTTCTCCACGCGGCGGATCTCGCCATAGCGCTCTCCAGGCGAGATGTTGCAGCCCAGCGAGCAGTGCATGCATACGCTCGGCGCGTACTGCAGATCCCACTTGCGCACGTAGTGGTCGGAGTGGGTCTTGTCCGTGAACACACCGGTGGGGCAGACCTCCGAGAGGTTGCCGGCGAACTCGTTTTCCAGCGTGCCGTCGGTGATGCGCCCGAAGTAGACGTTGTCGTGCGCGCCGAACACGCCGAAGTCGGTGCCGTCGGCGTAATCGTTGTAGAAGCGGACGCAGCGATAGCACGCGATGCAGCGATTCATCTCGTGCAGCAGGAAGGGACCGAGATCCTGGTTGATGTGCGTGCGCTTAGTGAAGCGGTAGCGACGCTTGTGCTGGCCGGTCATCACCGTCACGTCCTGCAGGTGGCAGTGGCCGCCCTCCGGGCAGACCGGGCAGTCGTGCGGGTGGTTGACCATCAGGTATTCGTCGACCGAGCGCCGGAATTTTTTGGCCTCCTTGTCCTCGATCGAGATATAGGTGCCGTCGGTCGCGGGCGTCATGCAGGCCATGACGATGCGGCCGCGCTTGTCGTCGGCGTCCTTGTAGCGAACGATGCCGCACTGCCGACAGGCGCCCACGCTGCCGAGCGCCGGGTGATAGCAGAAATACGGGATATCGAGCCCCAGGCTCAGGCACGCGTGCAGCAGGTTGTCGTTGCCGTCGACTTCGTATTCCGTGCCGTCAACGTGAATGGTGGCCACTGTCAGGATCCTGGATGAAACGGTGTAGGGGAGAGCCGCACCGGCGCCGTCACGCCATGAGTCGTTGCAACGCTCCGGGCGAAGGGCGGCGGGTCCGGCAGATGCGTCGCCGGGCGCGTCACGCCACCGCCTTCGCGTTGCTGTCGAT
Source organism: Nevskiaceae bacterium (assembly GCA_036379455.1). Lineage (GTDB taxonomy): Bacteria > Pseudomonadota > Gammaproteobacteria > Nevskiales > Nevskiaceae > SCRT01. The sequence continues at coordinate 46,384 of DASVGQ010000160.1, read as the reverse complement.
CGCCTTCGCGCCGCTGCGCGCGATCGCGGCCTCGAACTCGCCGCGGAAGTAACGCAGCGCGCTCTGCAGCGGTTCGGCCGCACCGGGTGCCAGCGCGCAGAAGGTCCGGCCTGGGCTGTTGGCTTCCACGATATCCTCGAGCACTTCGATGTCGCCCTCGCGACCTTCACCGTTGGCCATGGCCAGCAGCGTCTTGGACGCCCACGGCAGGCCGTCCCGGCATGGCGTGCACCAGCCGCAAGACTCCTGACCGAAGAATTTCTCGATGTTCGCCAGCACCGCGATGATGTCCTGCCGGTCGTCGATGACCGTGATCAGCCCGGTGCCCATGCGGCTGTGCACCTTGCCAAGGCTCTCGAAGTCCATCGGCAGATCGAGATGTTCGGGGAGCAGGAAGTCCGTGGACGCGCCGCCGGGCAGCCAGCACTTGAGCTTGAGTCCGTCGGCCATGCCGCCGGCGTGGTCCTCGAGGATCTCGCGACCGGTCGTGCCGATCGGCAGTTCCCAGCATCCCGGGCGCTTGACCCGGCCTGACACGCCGTAAAGCTTGGTGCCTCCCTCCTTGCTGCGCCCCTGCGACAATCCCGTGAACCACTCCGCGCCGTTGACCACGATGTGCGGCACGTTGCAGAAGGTCTCGACGTTGTTGACGACCGTCGGCTTGCCCCACAGGCCGGCGATCTGCGGAAACGGCGGCTTGGAGCGCGGATTGGCGCGCCGGCCTTCCAGCGAGTTGATGAGCGCCGTCTCCTCGCCGCAGATGTAGCGGCCCGCGCCGGTGTGGACCGACAGCGTGATGCCCCACTCGCCGCCGAGGATGTGCTCGCCGATGTAGCCGGCCTCTGTCGCCTCGGCGATCGCCTTGCGCAGGCGCTGCGCCGCGAGGACATACTCGCCGCGCAGGAAGATGTAGGCGCGCGAGGCCTGGATCGCGTACCCGGACACCAGCATGGCTTCGACCAGCTGATGCGGATTGCCTTCCATCAGCAGCCGGTCCTTGAAGGTGCCCGGCTCCATCTCGTCGCCGTTGCAGACGACGTACTTGTCCTTCGGTGCGTCGGGGCCCATCGGCACCAGGCTCCACTTCACGCCGGTCGGGAAGCCCGCGCCGCCGCGGCCGCGCAGGTTGGCGTCCTTGACGAGCTGCGTGACGTCACCCGGCTTGAGCTCCTTGATCGCCTTCTTCAGCGCCCGGTAGCCGCCGAAGGATTCGTACTCCGTCAAGGAAGGCGGTTCACGCGTCGGATCGATATGCGCCGTGAGCGGGCGCTCGAAAGCGGGGTTCGCGCTCATGCGTAGGGCTCCAGCAGCGCGTCGATCTTGTCCGGCGTGACGTTGAAATGCGTGTCGTCGTCAATCATCAGAACGGGCGCGCGATCACAGGCACCGAGGCAGACGATGGGCAGCAGCGTGAAGCGGTTGTCCGGCGTGGTCTGGCCGTAGTCGATGCCGAGGTGCTCGCAGAACGCATCCTTGAGCTTCTCGTAACCGCACAGGTAGCAGGGCGTGCTGTCGCACAGCTTGATGACGTGGCGACCCACCGGTTGGCGGAAGATCATGTTGTAGAACGTCGCGACACCATCGACGGTGCTCTCGCCGAGGCCCAGCACCTCGCCGATGGCGCGGATGGCGCCGTCGGATACCCAACCTTCGCGCTTCTGCACGATCTTGAGCGCCTCGATCACGGCGGCCTGGGGATCGTCGTAGAACGATGCCTCGTGCTCGATCGCGGCACGATCCTCCGGATGCATGGTGAAGGGCGGCTGCTTGACGGATCCGCGTGCCTGGGGGTTCTTCGGAAGGTCTTTGAGTTGGATCATGATTTCAGCGGTCGACGTCGGCCATGACGAAGTCGATGGAGGCCAGCAGCGCGATCAGGTCGGGAATCATGCTGCCGCGGATGATGGAGGGGATCATCTGCAGGTGCGGGAAGCTCGGCGTACGGATGCGCGTGCGGTAGCTCATCGTGCTGCCGTCGGAGATGCAGTAGTAGCTGTTCAGCCCCTTGGTCGCCTCGATCGCGGAATAAGTTTCACCGACCGGCATGACGGGACCCCACGACACGCCGAGGAAGTGCGTGATGAGCGTCTCGATGTCGTGCAGCGTGCGCTCCTTCGGCGGCGGCGTGGTCAACGGGTGATCCGCCTTGTAGGGGCCCGATGGCATGTTTTTCAGGCATTGTTCGATGATCCGGCAGCTCTGGCGGATCTCCTCGTGTCGCACCTTCAGGCGGTCGTAGCAGTCGCCGTTGTTGCCGAGCGGCACCTCGAAGTCGAAATTCTCGAAGCCTGAATACGGCCGCGCCTTGCGCAGGTCGTAGTTCACGCCGGTGGCCCGCAGACCGGCGCCAGTGACACCCCATTCCTGCGCGGCCGCCGCGTCGTACTCCCCGACATGGATGGTGCGGGACTTGATGAGGCCGTTGCGCAGAGTGGAATGGTCATATTCCTTCAGGCGCTTGGGCATCCACTTGAGGAAGGTCTCGACGTTCTTGTCCCAGCCCTTCGGCAGGTCCTGGGCGATGCCGCCGATGCGGAACCACTCCGGGTGCATGCGAAAACCGGTGACGGCCTCGATGACGTCATAGGCCTTCTGGCGGTCCGTGAACATGTAGAACACCGGCGACATCATGCCGATGTCCTGGGCGAAAGTGCCGTAGAACAGCAGGTGCGAGGTGATGCGGAAGAACTCCGACATCATGACGCGGACGACCTTCACGCGGTCGGGCACCTCGATGCCGGCGAGCTTCTCGATCGCCATCACGTACGGCAGCTCGTTCATCACGCCGCCGAGGTAGTCGATGCGGTCGCAGTAGGGGATGAAGGTGTGCCAGGACTGGCGCTCCCCCATCTTCTCCGTGCCGCGGTGGTGGTAGCCGATGTCGGGCACGCAGTCGAGGATTTCCTCGCCGTCCAGCTGCAGGATGATGCGGAAGGCCCCGTGGGCGGATGGGTGGTTCGGGCCGAGGTTGAGGAACATGAAGTCCTCGTTCTCCGCTCGCCGCTTCATGCCCCATTCCTCCGGCGTGAAGCGCAGGGCCTCCTGCTCCATGTCGGTCTTGAGGGCGTCGAGCTGGTAGGGATCGAACTCGGTGGCGCGCGCGGGATAGTCCTTGCGCAGCGGGTGGCCTACCCACGTCGGCGTGTTGAGGATTCGCCGCAGGTTGGGGTGGCCGTCGAACACGACGCCGTACTGATCCCAGACCTCGCGTTCGTACCAGTTCGCGTTGGCGAACAGCCCGGTGATGGTCGGCAGGTGCGGCTCAAGGCCCGCCAGCGCGACCTTGATGCGCACGTCGCCGCCGCCGTGCGTGGCCATGTCGCGCTCAATGGACAGCAGGTGGTAGAAGACCGTGAAGTCGTGGGTTCCGGGCCCCTCGACTTTCGGGAAGCCCTGGCGATGGATGCGCAGCCGCTCGTCGATGCCGTGCAGGTCCAGCAGCATGCGGTAGGGCTTCGGAACCTCCGTCTTGAGGTACTTTAACACGTCGCGCAACTGATTCTTCGCGACCCACAGGGTCGGAACGCCACCCACCGTCAGCTGCACCGTGAACGTCGACTCGCCGAAGCGCGTGGTCAGTTCGCGGACGACCTCCGGGACAACCACCGGCTGCGTGGGAGCGAGTGCTACGTCGTCAGGCATGGAGAGCTCAGACCGTGTCGGGTGAACGCAGGGTGGTTTCGGCGCGCCGTTTCGCCAGCTTGACGTCGCGCTGTGCCGGCATGGGCTTGCGGTAGATGCGCTGGTCGCCGACCACCCATGACAGCGGCCGCACTTCGTTCTCGATCGCGCGCTGTAGCAGCATCAGGCCTTCGAGGAAAGCCTCCGGACGCGGCGGGCAGCCGGGCACGTACACGTCCACCGGCAGGAACTTGTCGACGCCTTGCACGACGGAATAGATGTCGAACATGCCGCCGGAGTTCGCACAGGCGCCCATGGAGATGACCCACTTCGGCTCCAGCATCTGCTCGTACAGCCGCTGGATGACGGGCGCCATCTTGATGAATACCGTGCCGGCGATGACCATCAGGTCGGCTTGCCGCGGCGACGCGCGAATGACCTCAGCGCCGAAGCGGGCAATGTCGTGCGGCGGCGTGAAGACAGTCGCCATCTCCACGTAGCAGCAGGACAGGCCGAAGTTGTAGGGCCAGATCGAGTTCTTGCGCCCCCAGTTGACGAAGTCGTCGAGCTTGCCGAGCAGCACGTTGCGGTGCACCTGCTTCTCGATGAAGCTCTTCTTTGAAGTCGGGGCAAGCCGAAGAGTTTCCGAGTCCGGGCTGATCTTCTGAAGCTCGTAATACATGTTCTGTGGATCTCGATGACGCCGCGCCGAGGTGGCGCGCGCTTTCTATCAGTTTTCCGCCGGAACCGCCTTGCGGGTCGTCACGCGGCCCTCGATCTTCGGCAGGTTCATCGCGCGGCGACGGGAGGCGGGGCCCCAGTCGAGACCGCCGAGTCGCCATACGTACACCAGCCCGGCGAACAGGATCACCATGAACAGCGCGACCTCGATGTAGCCGGTCCAGCCGACCTGCCGCGCCGCCACGGCCCACGCGTAGATGAATACGGACTCGAGGTCGAAGACGACGAAGAACATCGCGACCAGGTAGAACTTCGCGGGAAAGCGCAGATGACCACTGCCCGTCGACACCACGCCCGATTCGAAGATGTCGTCCCGCGCACCGCCGTGCGTCCGTCCGCCCAGCACCCAGGACAGGCTGAGCATCGCCACGACGATTCCGAGTATCGCCAGGACGAAGAGGCCGAAGGACCAGTTTTCGACGAGCAGAGCGAAATGGTCCATGGAGCTTCCTCGCGGCGACTGGTTGAGTGTTGCTGCAGCGTACCGTGCGAAGACAGCCGCCTTGCGCAGCGGCGGAAGTATACGGATTTTTATTCTGCACCGCAGGTCGCTAAACTCGCCGGCTGCCGCCCCGATACCGGCGCGAGACGCCGCTCCGGGCGACCGGCAGCGCGGTCGATGCGCCGCTCCCACGCACATCGATTCCGGTGCCCAGAAGTGGTTTCCATCCGCCTCAAGCCACACGAAGATCGCCGCCTGCGCGCCGGGCATCTCTGGATCTACAGCAACGAGGTGGATACCGGCCGCACGCCTCTGCAGAGCGTGGTTCCGGGCAGCGTCTGCCGCGTCGAGGACGCACGCGGCGCGCCCCTGGGCCTTGCGAGCGTCAATCCCCACGCGTTGCTCTGCGCTCGCCTGTTGACGCGCCGCGCCGATGCGGTCATCGATGAAGCATGGCTGCTGCGCCGGCTGCAACGGGCGCTGCGGGCACGCACGAGCGTCTACAGCGCGCCGTTCTATCGTCTTGTGTACGGGGAGGGCGACGGCCTGCCGGGGCTGGTCGTGGACCGCTATGGCGACTACCTCGCGGTGCAGCTCAACACGGCGGGTATGGAAGTCCTGCGAGGCGCCATCCTTTCGGCCTTGCACGCGCTGCTTCAGCCACGAGGGATCGTGCTGCGCAACGACAGTCCGGCGCGCAACCCTGAGGGCTTGCCCCTGTACGACGAAGTCGTCGGCGAAGTCCCTGCGGAGGTCGAGCTGCGGGAAGGCGACACGACCTTCAAGGTATCGCTGCGTTCAGGCCAGAAGACCGGCTGGTTCTTCGATCAGCGCGACAACCGCGATCGCCTGCAGCGCTACGCCCATGGTGCACGGGTGCTGGACGTGTGCTGCTATACGGGCGCCTGGGCGCTGCGGGCGCTTGCGGCGGGCGCGAAGAGCGCCTGCGCCGTCGACAGCTCGGCGGAGGCGCTCGCGGCCGTGCGGGCGAACGCGGAGCTCAATGGCACGGGGCTGGAGGCTCGACGCGGCCGGGCCTTGGAAGTGCTCGAGCAGCTGCACGCCGAACATCGGCAGTACGACCTGGTCGTCGTCGATCCTCCGGCGTTGGTCAAGCGGCGTCGCGACCACGCACCAGGCCTTGCGCATTACCGCCGGCTCAACCAGTTGGCGATCCGGCTGCTGGCACCCGGTGGCGTACTCGTGTCCTGTTCCTGCTCCTTCCACGTCACGGCGGACGAGCTGCAGCAGGTCTTGCTGCGGGCTTCGACGTCGCTGGGTCGGCGGCTGGTCATCCTCGAGCAGGGAGGCCCGGGTCCCGATCATCCGGTTCACCCGGCTATCCCCGAGACGCGATACCTCAAGGCGTTCTTCTGTCGTGCCGGCGGTTGAACCCCGGGGTGCGGTGGCGTTGTCGAATGCGGGCAAGCAGAGGTCGCCATGATCGCTTTTCCTGACATCAACCCGATCGCGTTCCAGATCGGCCCGCTGAGAGTCCACTGGTACGGGCTCATGTATCTGCTGGGCTTCTACGGCTGCTGGTGGCTCGGCACGCGCCGCGCCCGCAAGCCGCATGTGAACTGGCCGCGGGCCCGCGTCGGCGATCTGCTGTTCTACGTGGTGCTCGGCGTCATCCTTGGTGGCCGCATTGGCTATGTACTGTTCTATGCCTATACGCCGGATGGCCAGTGGCTCGAGTGGCTGCACCCGCTGATGATCTTCCAGGTATGGGACGGCGGCATGTCCTTCCACGGCGGCCTGCTGGGCGTGGTGGTCGCGATGCTTGTGTTCGCGCGACGCACGCACATCTCCTTCTGGGAGGTCACCGACTTCACGGCCGTGCTGGTGCCCTTCGGCCTGCTCACCGGCCGCATCGGCAATTTCATCAACGGCGAGCTGTGGGGCAAGGTGACGAGCCTGCCGTGGGGCATGGTGTTTCCCAACGCACACGACGGGCTGCCGCATCAACCCTCGGAGCTCTATGAGGCCTTTCTCGAAGGTTTCGTGCTGCTCGTTTTCCTCTGGTGGTTCGGCCGCAAGCAGCGCCCGCAGATGGCGCTGACGGCCCTGTTCCTCCTCGGCTACGGCTGCTTTCGTTTCGCCGTGGAGTTCGTGCGGCTGCCGGATCCGCAGTTCGGCTACCTGCTGTGGGGCTGGGTGACGATGGGGCAGATCCTCTCGGCGCCCATGATCGTCGTCGGTCTCGGTATGCTCGTGTACGCCTATCGCCGCAACCAGGCCAAGCTGCAGGCGACATGAAGCAATACCTCGATCTCATGCGGCGGGTGCTGGACGAGGGCGTGCCGCAGCACGACCGCACGGGCGTCGGCACGCTCGCGGTGTTCGGCCACCAGATGCGTTTCAACCTAGCCGACGGCTTCCCGCTGCTGACGACGAAGAAGCTCCACCTGCGCTCCATCATCCATGAACTGCTGTGGTTCCTGCGTGGCGATACCAACGTCCGCTGGCTGCACGAGCACGGCGTCTCGATCTGGGATGAGTGGGCGGACGCCGACGGCAATCTCGGACCGGTCTACGGCAAACAGTGGCGCGACTGGATCGGGCCCGATGGGCAGCACATAGACCAGATCCGCAATCTCGTGCGGATGATCCGGGAAGATCCCGCATCACGCCGGCAGATCGTGTGCGCGTGGAATCCCGGCGAGCTTTCACGCATGGCGCTGCCGCCATGCCATTGCCTGTTCCAGACGGCGGTGCAGGGCGGCAGGCTGCACCTGCAGCTGTACCAGCGCTCCTGCGATGTCTTCCTCGGCGTCCCGTTCAACATCGCTTCATATGCGCTTTTGCTGACGATGCTCGCGCAGCAGTGTGATCTTGAGCCGGGCACCTTTGTATGGACCGGTGGCGATGTCCATCTTTATTCAAACCATCTCGAGCAGGCCCGCCTGCAGCTCACCCGCGAACCTTTCCCGCTGCCGCGCCTGCGCCTTCGCCGGCGCCCGGAGGCGATTGATCGCTACGCGTACGAGGACTTCGAGCTTATCGGCTACCATGCCCATCCGCACATCGCGGCGCCGGTGGCCGTGTAACTTCTATAATCTACATTCAGTATGTGATCCACGTTATTGATATATAGGAATAAACCTATTTGATCGTGAAGCCCCGGGCACCGCGAATCATCGATGAGCTGGGAGCCGCGCTCCACCCGCTGTCGGAGCCGCCGCAGCCGCCCGCGTGGAACCACGCGCGGGTGACGGAGCTCACGGGCGAGATGCACCGCCGCTCCGCGGCCGTCTTGATCGCCGTTCGCGACCTGCCGGAACCGAGCGTCGTGTTCACGCTGCGCTGTGCGGCCCTGACGCAGCACGCGGGGCAGGTCAGCTTTCCTGGCGGACGGGCGGAGCCCGACGATCGCAGTGCCCTTGCGACGGCGCTGCGCGAAAGCCACGAGGAGATTGCCCTCGATCGGACCGAGGTCACGCCGCTCGGCTATCTCGACATGCTGGATACCGTCAGCGACTTCTGCGTGACGCCGGTGGTGGCCCGACTCGCGCCCGAGGCGCGGCTGGTGGCCGCGCCGGAGGAAGTGGACAGGATCTTCGAGGTGCCGCTGGCTTTCCTGCTTGATCCGGCCAACCTGCGCGTGCGGGAGATCAAGTTTCGTGGGCAGTGGCGCCAGACCTACGAATACGTGAAGGTGTCACCGCGCATCTGGGGCGTGACGGCCGACATGCTGGTGAACCTGCTGCAGCGCATGGGACGTTTCGACGCGCAACGCGATCGCCTCCGCATGGCGCGGGCTTGTTGAGGTGCCGGCGGAAGCGACGACAACGAGCGGGGCGCGACGTCTCACCCTGGTCGCTGCGGTGGCTGACAATCTCGTGATCGGCCGGGACGGCGGCCTGCCGTGGCACCTGCCCGTCGATCTCAAACACTTCCAGAAGGTGACGATGGGGCACGTCGTGCTCATGGGGCGGCGCACCTGGGAGTCGCTCGGCGGTCCGTTGCAGGGGCGCGACAACTGGGTCCTGACGCGCGATCGAAGCTACCGCGCGGAAGGCGCGCGGGTATTCCACGCGCTGGACAACGCACGCGAGGCCTGTGTCGGCGAGCTGCAGATCCTGGGCGGGGCGAAGCTCTTCACTGCGGCGCTACCGCTCGCGAGCGGCATGGAGCTGACCCGCGTGCACGCGCGGCCGGACGGCGATACGCGTTTCCCGACCTTCGACATGGCGGAGTGGGAAGAGGTGTGGCGCGAGGACCATCCCGCGGATGCGCGCAACGCCCACGCGTGCAGCTTCGTGCGCTTGATCCGGCGTACGGCGGTGCGGAGCGCCGCCTGAGCAGGCAGACGGCCACCGGCTCCGCGAGGCCGACCCGCCCGGCGTGGAATCCGGAAGAACACGCGCCGCGGCGGCAGCCGACGACACCGGATCCGCCATGTCAGCCCCGCGTTCGTTGCCGCGGCGCTTCGGGGCCTCAGGCCGGTAGGCGGCCCGCGTAATCCCGCGCGAACTGGCGCGCCACGCGTCCGGAACGCGATGCTCGGTGCAGCGCCCATCGCAGGGCCACCTTCTGCGTCTCCTCGTTCCAGTCCTCGATGCCGAGCTCCTCCAGGTGCAGCCGCACCGCGGCGAGGTACTGCTCCTGGTTGAAAGGCGGAAAGCTCAGCCACAGCCCGAAGCGTTCGGACAGCGAGATCTTCTCTTCCACTGATTCGCCCGGGTGCAGCTCCTCACCCTGCCACTGGTATTCCTCGTTGTCGCGGCGCGGCTCGGGCATCAGGTGGCGGCGGTTGCTCGTCGCGTAGATCAACATGTTCTCCGGCGGCTCTTCGACGCCGCCGTCGAGCGCGCCCTTGAGCGCGGACAGCGACGGGTCGTCCGCCGCGACCGAGAAGTCGTCTACGTAGAGGATGAAGCGCTCGTCACGTTCACGCAGCGGCGCGACGATCTCCGGCAGCGCGAAAAGCTCGTGCGCCGGCACTTCGATCAGGCGCAACCCCTGCCGCGCGAAGCGCGTCAGAGCTGCCTTGACGAGCGACGACTTGCCCGTGCCGCGGGCCCCCGTCAGCAGCGCGTGGTTGGCGGTACGCCCGTTGACGAACTGCTCCGTATTGCGGATCAATTCGGCCTTCTGTCGATCGATGCCGAGCAGGTGATCGAGCTGGACGCGCTGCACCGGATCGATGGACTGCAGGTGGCCGTCTCGCCACCGGTAGGCGTCGCTGTGCTTGATGGGAAAGATTCCGGCATCCATGGCGTCGGGCCGCGTGGGTGGGCGCGTAGTCTACTGCGTCGGTCCCCAGGCACCGCCGGCTGCCGCGCGGGTCGTCGCGCCGAAGCCTGCGTGACGATGCTTCGCCTGCGGATAATCGCCTGACATTTGCATTTCACGAGATCCATATCCATGTCGCTGACAACCGCTCGCGGCCCGCTGTCCATGACGCCGGCGAGGACGAACTACCGCATCGACGGGCCCGCGCACCGCCTGTTCTTCGATGCCTTTCCACGTCGCGTGCGCGCATTCGTGCACGACGTCGCCGTGCTCGATACGCGCGCCGGCATGCTCCTGTATGAAACCGGCCTGTTGCCGCAGCTCTACGTACCGCGTGCGGACGTGCGGATGGATTTGCTGGAGCAGACCGCGCACGTGACGCACTGCCCCTTCAAGGGCGAGGCGTCGTACTGGTCGATCCACGTCGGGGATCGAATGGTGGAGAACGCCGCCTGGGCCTACCCGACGCCGATCGCGTCGGCGTCGTGGCTGCAGGACTACGTCGCCTTCTATTGGCGCGCCATTGACCGCTGGATGGACGAGGATGAGACGGTCGAAGGCCATCTTCGCGATCCCTATCATCGCGTCGACGTGCGCAGGAGCAGCCGGCGCGTGGAAGTGCGCGTCGGCGAGCGGGTCGTGGCAGACAGCCGACGCGCCGTTCTGCTGTCGGAAACAGGCCTGCCTAATCGCCGTTATCTGCCGCTCGCCGACGTGCACGAGGAGCTCTTGGTCGTGAGTGACACCCACACGATATGCCCCTACAAGGGCACGGCCTCCTACCGGTCGCTGCGGGTCGCAGACCGCATCATCCGCGACGCCGCGTGGTATTACCCGGACCCGTTCGACGGCGTACAGGCAATTCGCGACCACCTGTGTTTCCTGGCACAGGGCGTCAGCACATGGGTGGATGGCGCGCAGATTGCGTAAGCGCTGCGGCGGACGGCCGGGCGTACGCCCGCGGACGCAGCCTGAGCTACCGCATCGGCCACGCCCTGGGCTTCGAGGCCGGGATGACGATCGCGCTGGCGCCGCTGTTCATGTGGCTGTCGCACATCTCCGTCATTCGTGCCGCGCTTCTCAACTTCGGCACGTCGGCGTTCTTTCTCGTCTACACGCTTGTTTATACGTGGGCCTTCGACCGTGCGTTCTGGCTGCCGTCCCGGGCCCGCGCGACGCCCACGCGGCGTGCGGCAGCCCCTGAGCGTTGACGCGGCGTGTGCGGCGGCCCATCCACCGCGGCTATCAGCGCGTTCCAGCTGACGCGACCGGGCAGGGCGTCTCCCGCGGCACGATCTGCCGGAAGCTCAGGTTGACGCGGACGCCTTCCACTGCCGGTTCGCGCCGCAGCCGATGCTGCCAGAAGCGCTGGGTGGTGCCTGCCATGATGAGCACGCTGCCGCTCATCAGCCGGAACAATTGCCGCGAACCCGTGCGGTTGGACTTCTCACGGAATTCGAAGCATCTCGTCGCCCCCAGACTCAGCGAGGCGATCACGGGCTCGGGTCCGAGCTCCGGCTCGTTGTCGCTGTGCCATCCAACGGCATCGCGCCCGTTGCGGTAGAGGTTCAGCAGCACGGCGTTGAATCGGCGTCCGCTCCAATCCTCGACGTAACGGCGCAGCTCGAGCAGCGTGGGCGTCCAGGGTCGCGGGTCGAAGCTGCGACCCGAATACCGATAGCGCGCGCCCGGATCGCCGTACCAGGCGGTGAGGCGCGGCTGCAGGCAGCGGCGGCCGGCGACGATGATTTCATACTGCCGCCACGCGATCTCCTCACCAAGCATGGCGAGGTAACGGCGGGCCTCTCCAGAGGGCACGACGCCCTGCGCGTGGCGCACGCACAGGCGTGCGCGATCGACAGCTTCTGTTGCGGTGAGTCCTCGCCGTGGTTTCATGGAATCTCGCAATGTGGGCGGCGGGGGGTAGAGGGTGCGTCGGCGGGATGGCCCGAGGGGCTGCGCGCCACCGGCACCGCACGCCGAGACGACTTCCGACCACGGGGAGTACTACTTGATCGTTGTCGACGGATGGTATCGCCCGGCGATCTCGATGCCGAGCCGTTTGAGCGTCGAGTGCACTCATACGAGCTCATTGCGGTCCAGCGTGTTGCCACGACCGATCCGGCCGGAGGATGTCCGCCGGGGCTTGCCGGCGAGCCGGATCGATGGCGCCGCTGCGGCCGGGATCGACCGTGGCGACGTGCTGCGCCTCATCGGCGCGAACAGTACGATTCGCCGGCGCATCCGCGACCAGGGGGTGCTCACGCGCGCCGAATCCGATCGCCTTGCGCGCGTGGTGCGGATCCTGCAACAGGCGATGGAGGCCTTCGGCTCGAACGACAAGGCCACGCGCTGGCTGGCGCGTCCGTGACCGGTGGAAGGCCGGAGATCCGCGTCGGCGGGGAACCATCCAGGGCGAACCGACTTTGCGATGCGACGGGCAGCCGTTTCCGGAGGAGCCTCGTCTACAATCGCGCGGGCTTGGATGGAGCAACGCCGTGGCTCGGCGCGTGCTTTTCGGGGTATACCACTGGGGGCTGGGCCACGCGACGCGGAGCCTGTGCCTGATTCGTGCGCTGATCGATCGCGGGGACGAGGTCACGGTCGTCTGCGCGCCCGGGCGCGGCATGCGCCTGCTGCGTGCGGAGCTTGGCACGCGCTGCGAGTTCCATCCGTTTGCCGATACGCCGACGCCCTTCAGCCGCTATCCACCGGTCTTCTACCTGCGCATGAGCGCGGCGATGCCGTGGGTGATAGCGACCTATCGACGCGAGCACGCGCTGGCCGAGCGTCTGGTACGCGAACGGCACTACGATCGCGTGGTGTCCGACAGTCGTTTCGGCCTGTGGTCGGCGCAGGTGCCCAGCTACTGCATCCTGCATTCACTGCACCAGCGCGTGCCGTTCTGCAGCCGTGCCATCGAGCCGCTGGTCGAGTGGGGGCAAAGGAGGATCCTGCGCGGCTTCACGAAGATCCTCCTTCCCGACGTGGAGAAGGGCGGGGGCCTGTCCGGCTGGCTGGGGCACGAACCCGCATTTGATTGGGGGTCCGGCAGGTTGGCCTACATCGGGCCGCTAGCAAGCGTGGAGCGGATGAACGTCGAGCAGGACATCGACGTGTTCTTCTCGATCTCCGGAATCGAGCCGCAGCGGGGACTGTTCGAGGCGATCGTGCTCGGCGCGGTCGAGCGATTGCCCGGTCGCATCGTGGTGGCGCTCGGGCGCCCGGGTGACGGCACCGCGGAGCGTCGTCTCGGCAACGCGCAGGTGCACGATTACCTCGATCGTCGGCAGCAGGGCGAGATGCTCAACCGCGCGCGGCTCGTCGTCACCCGCTCCGGCTACACCACGATCATGGAGCTGGCGGCGCTCGGCCGTCGGGCGCTCTTCGTCGCCACGCCGGGGCAGAGCGAGCAGGAATACCTGGCGGAATTCCACCGCGATCGTGGGCACGTTTGGTCGGTCGTCCAGAAGGAGCTGGATCTTGCGCGCGACCTGCCGCGGGCCCGCGCGGCGTCGGGCATCCCGCGCGTGGACGCCGCCGCATCAGTGCGTAACTTTCTCGCGATCATCGACGCGGCTTGAGGCCGCCCGCCGTGGAATCGAGCGCCACGTCAGGCCGATCACGGGCAGGCACAGGGCCCAGATGCACGCGGTCCAGACGATGCGGAAGCCGAGCATCAGGGCGAGGCTGTCGCTAAAGCCGATGCCGAGGCTGTGCGCGGCGACCATGCCCAGCACTTCAGTCGTGCCGATCTGGCTGAGCAGGCCCGCGCCCACCAGGATGATCGCGAGCGAGAAGGCGTAGATCAACGTGGCGTCGATGTAGCCGAGGTGCGTGACGGCGACGTCGCGGCCGGTCACCCAGAACGCGAAGCTCAGGGCGCCGAGGTAGAGCGCGGTCAGCCCGATGATGGCGCACAGCACGAAGGGATTCGTGAGTTCGCGCATGCTGCCGAGCAGCGTGAGCCCGCCGCCGACGCTGCGGCGGATCCAGCGGTGTCGCAGGTGGGTCGCGAAGCGCTCCAGGTGCTGCGCGAGCAGCGGCACGGTCAGCAGCCCGACGGCCATCACCGCGAGCACCGCGATCGCCGCCAGCCGCAGCTGCGGCCACGCCGGGATCCCGACGCACGCGAGGAACAGGAAAGTCACGAGGATCTCGCCGATAACCATCATCACCGTGGCCGCCGAGCTGCGCACCGCGTCCGCCTGGTGCGCCGCCGCGAGGATCCAGTTCTGCGCGAACAGGCCGAGCGGCAGCGTCACGCTGAGCTCGCCGACCGTGAACGCGAGCCAGAAGGGGCCGCGGTCAACGCGGAACCCGAGCCGCTTCAGCAGCAGGTTGAGCTGGAAGGCCTTGACCAGCAGGTAGGCGGCGGCCGCAATGAGCGCGGCGACCAGCGTGCTGACGGACAGGCGGGTGACGCCGGCCGCGACGCGCCCGATGTCGCCGAGGCTCGCGGCAAACGCGAGCAGCGCGGTCGCCAGCAGGATCGGCAGCAGGATCTGTGGCTTGAGCAGGCGGCCTGCGTGAAGTGCCAAGTCAGCGCTTCAGCGTGCGTACGACAAGCGGAGCGATATCCAGCAGGCTGTTGTCGAGGTAGCGGACGACAGCAGATGGATTGCGCCAGCCGGGCGCGCTGTCGCGATCTGCAAGGTTCGCAAAACCGATGCCCTGTCGACGCACGAGCCCTTTGTGCTGCAGCCAGTGCAACCGCTCGGTCGTGAGGGCTTCGATCTCCAGCGTGGCGAACGCCGGGTCGAGGCTCCGGCGCTGTGCTTCGAGTTCGGCCACGGCTGCGCTCAGCCAGTGGCACAGATCGCGTTCGGAGAAGCGACGCGGTCCATGGGAGAGGAAGCAGGCGAGCAGATGGCTCGGGGTAATCGGTGCGAGCGCAAGGATCCGCTCACGGAGCTGGGCGTCGAAATCCCGACGCGAAAGCCTGCGGTCTGCCCGGAAGCGCTCGCCCAGCCGCACGACGAAGCGCGAACGCCCGGGAACGAACACGTCGTAGCCGAAGCCGGCGGGCTGTATCCACGGCGGCGTGCGCGCCATGTGGACCAGGCGGAAGGAGCCGGCGCGGATGCGGCCGAAGCGTCCGTCATAGGAAATCGATCCCTCAGGGGCGAAATAGACGCTGTGGCCGTTGTTGAGCCGTTGGGCGAACAGCTGGAGTTGCCCCTCCACCGCGTTCCGGAACAGGGGCGCGAGGCGGTTGAAGGTGGCCAGAGTCAGGCGCCGCAGGCCCCACCAACCTTCAAACGGGATGTCGCGGTATCGCATCAACGCCCTGATCGACAGCGCGCTGTCGAGGCCACCAAGGGCGCGCAGGCCGCGCGCGTTCAGCAGCGCGCCGCACGCCGTGGCGCCCATACCGACGGCGATGAGCGCCTGCAGCGTGTCGCGCAGCGTGAACTCACGCACCCGCAGCATCGGCTCGGTGCGACCGAGCGGGAAGAACCACGCCAAGGAAACGCGCGACAGCAGCGCGTCGATCGCGCGCGGCCAGTGGACTTCAAGGCGGGACAGGATGCCGGGCCGGAACAGGTCGTCGCGCGCTGCGAAGTAGGGCAATGGATGGGCGAAGCGCATGCCGTGTCGTGCCACAAGCACGCTTCCCATCAGCGGTCCGTCGACTTCACGCTGATGGTTGGACGCAATGAGCGTTCCGCCCTCCATCGCGAGCGTGCCGGCTGCGGTGACGACCCGCCGGTAGACGCTGCCGAGCGCGACGTCGAACAGGAACTGCGTCAGCCACATCGCCAGGGGGTGTTCGTCGGAGCGAGCTCCCGGCAGACGCACGGGACGGGCTTCGGTTCGCTGCACCGGCCTTGCTTCTTCCTGCATCGTTACGGTTGACGTGGCAAGTTCTGCGGTTCCACGGCCCAAAGGATAACCTGATCCGCCGCCGCGACCACTTGAGCGGACCGCCGCCCGGCGCGCCGCGTGAGCACCGGAACGCTCGGAGAGTTGACTCGCACGGTGCCCGCACCGCGAGCGATCGATGTCGCGCTCAGCGTCGCGCCCGAACGGGGTCGCGTGCGCCGCCGAAGCGTCACTTTGACCCACGTGGCGATGCAGGGAACCCTGGATGGCGGCAGCTGCTATAGAGGCCGCGCGGATCGCCGGTCAATCCTCTCCGGCGGCCAGGCGTTCCACCCGCTCGATCAGGTATTCAGCCTCGCCGGTGATACTCGTGCCCTGGCCGTCGCGCGCCTCTCTCCCGTCGTAGAAGCGCAGCAGTTTACGCACGGGCTCCAGCGGGATCACGCCGGCCCAGCCGCCGTTCAGTGCCATCAGCGCTGCGCACTGGACGTCGGGGTCGGGGTCATTGACCATCGTCAGCAAGGGCTCCACGGCCTGCGGTACGGCAAAGCGGCCGAGCGTTTCAGCTACCATGCATCGCACCCTGGCGTCAGGGTCCGCAGTGCATGCGATCAGCGCGGCGGGAGCCCGCGCTTCGCGCATCTGTCCCAACGCCCAGGCGGAAGTGAAGCGCACCCGCCACCAGCGATCGTGTTGCAGCGCCTGCAGCAGAGGTTCGGCGCCGAAAGGGTCGCACAGCAGCCCGAGCGAGCCGGCGGCGTACGCTCGGACCTCGTCGGCTGGATCTTCCAGCAACGCCAAGATCAGGCGGTCGATGATCGCTGGGTCGCGAAGCCCCAGGTCCCCCAAGTCCCCCATCGCCTTCTCCCGGACTTCGGGGTCCGTTTCGTGGCTTGCCTGCAGCAAGCGTTCCATTTCGCCCATGGGCGTTCGCCTCCCCAAGTGGCGGCTCCACTGCTCGACACGATGCCGTGCAGGATCAAGGGTGGCAAGCACCGGTAGACGAGGTCCGGCCGCCGCGCGAGCAAGGTTTCGACGTTCAAGCCTCGGCTGCGTGCGGACCTTGATCACCGTGGGCGTCGGCGTCCGATCGGCGGCGGTGGTCGCGCTGCGCGAAAGCTCAGGCTCCGCGATCCAGGTGCCGTGAACCGCGGGTCGGTAGTTCGCGTAGCCGATGCGCTTCGCGCGGTGGCGATCACTGGAACCCGTCCACGAGCCCGGTGTCCGCGGAACTTTTTTCGACGCCGGATGTCTGGCAAGCGTCCCTTTCGTCATGACACAGGTCACGACGATTCCTTGTTGCCGCTGCGCGCACGCGCGTACGGCCCACGCCGGCAAGCTGATGCCTCACACCGCCCTCCGACGCCTGACCGCCTCTGACGATTCGGCGCTTGTGCGTGGATCGAGACAACGGCTGCGACGGCACGCGGCTTGCCTGAGCAACCGTGTCGCGACGCAGCGGAAGCTTGCGTGACGACACGTTACGCGGCCACGCGCGGCGAATGCGGGATATCCGCCGCGGGCGCAGCTGCACCCTGCCTGCCGTGTCTCTTCGTGCTTTCAGGAGTTCCCCCGAGTTGATGCGCGCCGTCCGCCTGTTGTGCCCGTTTGTTCTGGTCCTGTCGCTGGCGTGGGCCAGCGTTTCGGCGGCGACGCCGGTTCCATCGGGGGTAAGCACCGTGCCGCTGGCCGTGGTCACGAACGACCGTGACAACAACGTCAGCCGCCTCGAGCTGATGATCGGCAATGACACCGTGCGCGGCCTCTACCTGCGTTCGACGCACCAGGGCGCCGACGATCAGGAAGTGACGTCCGGACGCGTGTACACGCTGCCGGAGATCGAGAGCCGCGACGGCGTCGTGCTGGGGCAGGGGCAGGGAGAGAAAGCCATCTTCCTGCAGGGCAACATCGTGGCGCAGAACGGGTTGGGATCGCTGACCGTGCGTTACCTCAGCAACGGGCTGTTCCATCACTACAACGAATGCCGCATCGATCTGCGGCGGATCGCGCCGGGCGACTGGCAGCTCGTCAACGCCTACGACGGCAAGCCGGTTCGCTACATCCGCGTGCAGACCTGGGCCCTCGGCATCTCGACGATCGCGAACGTCTGCCCGGGCGCCACGCTGAGCTGAGCGCCGGCGCGGGGATCGTCTTCTGCCCGATGGACCCGCGCCTCGCGCGGTGGCTTGAGTGGCAGAAAATCGCGGGATTCGAAGCGCGCCGCGGGGGCTAGGACCGTTGTCACATCGGTGGCCACGGCGTCACCGTCTGACCGCAGGGCGGCGAGCGACGCCTCGTCCATGATCCGTGCCATTTCCGTGCAGGAAAATCCATGGCCACCCGCCGGCGCAGCCACGTATCGTGTGCGGCGATCCATGCCGCTGCATGGTCGACGTCACGCTGGCGGCATTCGCATGCGCGGCGCCGGCCGGCGGGCGCGGTACACGGGACGTGAACGGGGAGGAGGAGCATGCGGACTCAGGTCGCGATCATCGGCGCTGGCCCCTCGGGGCTTCTGCTGGGGCAGTTGCTGCATCGCTGCGGCATCGACAACATCCTCCTCGAGCGCCGTACGCCGGATTACGTGTTGGGGCGTATCCGCGCGGGCGTACTGGAAACCGGCTTCGTTGATCTCATGCGCGAAGCAGGCGTATCCGAGCGCATGGACGCCGAGGGCCTCGTGCACGAAGGCTTCAGCCTCGCGTTCCAGGGGCGGCGTGAGCGCGTCGACATGCGCGCGCTCACGGGGCACTCGGTGCTGGTCTACGGGCAGACGGAAGTCACGCGCGACCTGATGGACGCGCGCCGTCGCAGCGGCGCGCCGATCCACTACGAAGCGGAGGATGTGCAGATCCACGGCTTCCTGGACGGCAAGCCGCGAGTGACGTATCGACATCACGGCGAGGCGCACACCATCGAATGCGATTACATCGCCGGCTGTGACGGCTTCCACGGCGTTTCGCGCGCTTCGGTTCCGGCCGAGCGGATCGACAACTTCGAGCGCGTCTATCCTTTCGGCTGGCTCGGCCTGCTGTCAGACACGCCACCGGTCGAGGACGAGCTGATCTACGTGCACGATCCACGGGGCTTCGCCTTGTGCAGCATGCGGTCGCGCACGCGCAGCCGGTATTACGTCCAATGCAGCCTGGCGGAGCACGTCGACGAATGGCCGGACGAGCGCTTCTGGACGGAGCTGCGTGCGCGCCTGCCGCCGGATGTAGCCGAAAAGCTCGTGACCGGGCCCTCGATCGAGAAGAGCATCGCGCCGCTGCGCAGCTTCGTGTGTGAACCGATGCAGTTCGGACGCCTGTTCCTCGTCGGTGACGCGGCGCACATCGTGCCGCCGACGGGCGCGAAGGGACTCAACCTGGCCTCCAGCGACGTCTACGTGCTGTACCACGCCCTGCGGTCGGCGTGTCTCGAACGACGCCCTGCACTGCTCGAGCGCTATTCAGAGCTCTGCCTGCGGCGCATCTGGAAGGCCGAGCGTTTCTCGTGGTGGATGAGCATGCTGCTGCATCGCTTCGACGACGACGGCTTCACGCAGCGCATCCAGAAGGCCGAGCAGGACTACTACACGAGCACGAAGGCGGGATTGACGAACATCGCGGAGAACTACGTCGGGCTGCCGTATCCGACTTTCGACTAACCCGCGGCCTCGCTTTCTCGCCGGCGGAAGACGCGTGGTGATAGCTCCGCCTGGCGCGTGAAGAATCGCGTGAAGTAGGACGGGTCGGAGAAGCCGAGGTAGTCGGAGATCACCGCGACGGGGCGCGCCGTGTAGACCAGCTCGCGGCGCGCTTCCAGCATGAGCCGCTCGTGGATGAGCTGCAGCGCGGATTTTCCGGCCAGCGCCTGGCAGATGGCGTTGAGGTGCGCGGCGGTCACGCCGATGCGGCTGGCGTACCAGCTCACGCGGTGGTGCTCCCGGTAGTGCTCCTCGATCATGCGCGCGTAGCGCGCCAGGTGCCGGCTGCCCGGATCCGGCCGCGCGACGGCCACCGCGTCGAAGTGGCAGCGACGGTGGATCCAGACCAGCACGACGGACAGCAGCGTTTCCAGCATCGGACCACGCTGCGCGCTGTAGGGGCTGTGGTATTCAACCTCCAGCCGCCGCAGCGTGCTGATGGCGTGCTGGTCCTCGGCGCGGTCGCCGACTTCCAGAATGAGCGGATCAACCAGCCGGCCCAGCGCGAGGTCGAAACGCGTGCACAGCTGCTGCAGCAGGCCGCTGGTCATGGTCAGGATGTAGCCGACCGTGTCAGGACGGAACATGAACTCGTGTACCGCCATCTGCGGCACCAGCACCACGCTGCCGCCGACAAGCTCGTGAGCCTGGCCGTCAAGCACCGCCGTCAGACCGCCGGCCTCGATGAACAGCCCCTGGAACAGGCCGGCGTGCTTGTGGGCCGCCACATGCCATTTGTGTAATTGCCGCTGCGCGCCGATGGTTTCACAGAACAGCGGATCGGCGACCGTCCAGACGTTGCCGTATCCGTACAACTTGTAGATCGGGACCGCGGTGTGGTCGTGCGCCGGCGGTGCGGGAATCAACTGTGCCATCGCCATCCCCTTCGAAGAAGCCTTCGATATGTACCTTTAGCCGAGCCAAAAGTCTATTCCGGGAGGGCGTCGCAAGCCGCAGCATGGGGCCATGGATACGCGGAGCCAATGGGTGGATCCGCACCGGACCTCGGAGAACGCATCGATGACACCCCTTGCCACACCTGGCCGGCACTCGATCCCCGGCACGACCATTTTCGACGGCGCGCTCGCGCGCAGAGGCTATGCCCTGAACCGCATGTGCTTCAGCTTCAATTCTTCCGAGAACCGCAGCGCGTTCAAGGAGGATGAGGAAGCCTACATGGCGCGTTACGGGCTGACGGAGGCGCAGAAGAAGGCTATCCGCAGTCGCAACGTGCTGCAGATGATCGCCGCCGGCGGACACATCTATTACCTCGCCAAGCTGGCCGGAATCCTCGGGCTCGACGTGCAGGACCTCGGCGCGCAGCAGACCGGCACCAGCAAGGAAGCCTTCGAACGCAAACTCATCGCAGCAGGAGCATGACCATGGCAGAAATCATCGGCAGCGTATGCACATCCCACGTCCCCGCCATCGGCGGAGCGCTGGCGCGAAACCAGCAGCAGACGCCGTACTGGAAGCCGTTCTTCGACGGTTACGTCAAGGTGCGCGAGTGGCTGGCGAAGGATCCCCCGGACGTCGTGGTGATCATCCACAACGACCACGGCCTCAACTTCTTCCTCGACAAGATGCCGACCTTTGCGGTGGGCGCGGCGGAGGTCTATCACAACGCGGACGAGGGCTGGGGCATTCCCACCCTGGCGCCGGCCCGCGGCTGCGTCGACCTGTCGTGGCAGATCGTCGAGAAGGCGGTGGAGGACGAATTCGACATCACGACCTGTCAGGAGGCGCTCATCGACCATGCCGTCGAGCTGCCGTTGGCGCTGTTGTGGCCGGAAGGGCGGCGCGCCGGCAAGTGGCCGGTGGAGATCGTGCCCATCTGCGTGAATACGGTGCTCGCGCCGTATCCGTCGCCGCGGCGTTGCTACCACTTCGGCCAGTCACTGCGGCGCGCCATCGATGCCTGGGACGATGAGCGGCGCGTGCTGGTGATCGGCAGCGGCGGCCTGTCGCATCAGCTCGACGGCGAGCGCGCCGGTCACATGAACAAGGGGTTTGACCAGCGCTTCATGAAGAGCCTGGTGGATGATCCGAAGTGGATCATGCAGTACTCGAACGATGAGCTCGTCAAGCAGGTCGGAACGCAGGGCATCGAGCTGCTGTCCTGGGTGGTCGCCCGCGGCGTGATGGACGCCACGCCGGTGCGCGAGTACCACTCCAACTACCACGTCCCGATCTCGAACACGGCCACCGGGCTGCAGGTGCTGGAACCCGCCTGAGCCGTTTCAAGGAGTTGTACAACCGGCCGCCCGGAGGCTATCCGGGCGGCTTTTTTGCGTACGCGGCGAGGGAAACCGAAGCAGTCGCTACCATAGCAGTCCCCCGACCGGTTCCATGCGGTCGAGAGGGGAAATCCGGACCGGGCCGTCCGGATGCATCTTCGAGGGCAGGATGATCGCGACGCCAACCTGGGGTGCGGTTTTCTACGTGCTGTGCCACGCGGCGGTGATCCTGCGCGTGCTGAGCGTCGACCAGCGCGAGCCGACGTCGCGCGCCGCGTGGGTGATGATCCTGGTGTTCGTGCCCTTCGTCGGCATTGCCGCCTATCTGTTGTTCGGCGAGCCATGGGTGGCGCGCAGCTTCCGCCGTCGCGCGCATGCGGTGGCTGGAGAGTTGATTGCCGCCAACGCCGCGGCGCCGGGCCACGAACCCGAGCTCGAACCGATCCCCGAGCGCTTCCGCTCGGCGTTCCGGGTCTGTGAGCGGCTGGGGGCCTGCACCGCCGTGGCCGGCAACCGCGCGACGCTGGCCGCGGACTCCAACGCGGCGATCGACGGGATGGTGCGCGACTTCGACGCCGCGCGCGAGACGATCCACGTCTCCTTCTACATCTGGCTGACCGACAACAACGGGCTGAAGATCGTGGAAGCGCTCAAGCGTGCCGCGGCGCGCGGCGTTACGTGCCGCGTGGTGGCTGACGGCATCGGCTCGCGGGCGATGATCGGCTCGAAGCACTGGAAGGCGATGGCCGGGGCGGGCGTACGCCTGTGCAGCTCCTTGAAGCTGAGCCACGGGCTGGCTCTGGTCTTCGGGCCGCGTGCGGACCTGCGCAATCACCGCAAGATCGTCGTCATCGACAGCCGCGTGACCTGGTGCGGGAGCCAGAACTGCGCGGACCCGGAGTTCCGCATCAAGCCGCGCTTCGCGCCGTGGGTGGACGTGATGGTGCGCTTCGAGGGTCCGATCGCGGCGCAGAACCAGCAGGTCTTCGTCACGGCCTGGATGGTGGAGACCGGCGAAAACCTCGCGGCGATGCTGCGCACGGACGCCGCGGAAGACGCCCTGCCGGCGCGGGGCGGTTTCGTGGCGGTGGCCTTCGGCACCGGCCCGATGAATCTGCGCGGCGCGATGTCTGACGTGTTCGTCAGCCTGCTGTACGGCGCGCATACGGAGGTCGTCGTTTCCACGCCGTACTTCGTGCCCGATCCGCCCCTGATGGCGGCGCTGGTGTCCTGCGCGCGGCGGCGCGTGGCGACCACGCTCATCCTGCCGGCACGCAACGATTCGCTCGCGGTCGCCGCGATCAGCCGCGCGCAGTACCCGGTGCTGATCGACGCGGGTCTGCGCATCCATGAATACCAGGGCGGACTGCTGCACGCCAAGACGCTGGTGGCGGACGGCGAGGTGGCGCTCGTCGGCTCGGCGAACATGGACCGCCGCAGCCTTGAGCTCAACTTCGAGAACAACATCCTGCTGCATTCCGCGGAGGTGGCCAGCGCGCTGCGCGTACGGCAGAACAGCTACCTGATCCGCTCCCGCGAAGTGACCGCGGAGAGCGTGCGGCGACGCGGCTTCCTTCGCCAGCTGATCGGCAACACGGCCACCATGTTCGGCCCGGTGCTGTAGGGCGACCGGCGGGCGCCGGGCGGGTCAGCCCCGACGATTTCCCCGCAGGTCGCGGACGCCGATGGCGATCGCGACCAGCATCGTCAGCACGATCAATCCGAAGCCGAGGATGATGGCCGTCGACCATGACGCGTGCCTGAGCGTGGCGAAAGCCGCTGCGGTGATCATGGCGATGCCGATGGACGTGCCGATGCGCTGCCCGGTGGACATGACGGCCCCCGAGCTGCCGGCGTATTGCAGCGGGATGTCCTCGAGCGTGAGCGTCTGGTTGGGGCTGATCGTCGCGCCCTGGCCGATGCCGACCACCGACAGCGCCGGCACCAGCGCCCAGATCGTGATCAATCCGTGCGCGTGCGCATGGATCACCGCGCAGCTCAGCAGCAGACCGACGATGGCGACGACCTGGCCGCCGATCACGATCGGGCGCCCGTAGCTCGACACGCGCTTGCCGGCCCAGTTGGCCGCAAACGCAGAGATGATCGCCGACGGCATGCCGAGCAGCCCGGTTTCGAGCGCCGACAGTCCGGCGGCTTCCTGGGCGTAGAGCGCGACCAGCACCCAGATGCTCGTCATGCCGAGGAAGTACAGCGTCTGGATGCTCAGCCCGTTCGTGAAGCTGCGGATGGAGAAGATGTGCAGGTCGACCATCGGCGGATAGCCGCGCCGGCCGTAGGCGCGCTCCCACCACAGCCACAGCAGCACGATGCCGAGGCCGGCCGGCACCAGCAGCCACAGCAGCGGCCTGCTCGCTGCTTCCACGAAGGGCAGCAGCACCGCAAACACCGCCAGCCCGATGAGCGCCGAGCCGACCAGGTCGAGCGAACGCGCCAGGCCGATGCGGCGGCCGGAGCGGCTCGTGCCGTAGAAATGATGGAAGCGGACGAGCGGCTTGGGAAACCAGATCACGGCGAGGATCACGCCGGCGATGCCCAGCGGCACGTTGACGAGGAAGGTCGAGCGCCATCCCCAGTACGGCCCGCCGAGCGCGATGAGCGCGCCACCCAGCGTCGGTCCGGTGGCCACCGACAGGCTGGCGGCCATGCCGAGATAGCCGAAGGCGCGGCCGCGCTCCGGGCCGTGGAAATACTGTTGCACCATCCCGTAGACCTGCGGGCTCATGAAACCCGAGCCGACCCCCTCGATGAAGCGCGCGACGTTGAGCGCGGTGGGCGTGGGCGCCAGGCTGGCGGCCAGCGAGGACGCGGTGAAGATCGCCAGCCCGAGGACGAACAGCCCGCCGCGGCCGACAATGTCGCCGGCCCGTCCGGCCGCAATGAGCACCACGCCGAAGGTCAGCGCGTAGCCGGAAAGGATCCACTGCAGATCCGAGGAGCTCGCGCCGATGCCGTGCTGGATCGAGGGCAGGGCGACGTTGACGATGCTGACGTCGATCAGCGCGATGAAGAAGGACAGCAGCAGGACGGCGAGCACGCGGCGGCGTGCTGCCTCGGTCAGCTCTCCGGCTGCGGGTGCAGCAGAGAGGGAAGGGTGAGGCTGGGTCTTGATGGCGGGCAGCGGTGCCGGATGCCTCGGCAGTCTACGCCGCACGCCGGCCGGCTCTGCTCAGCGGCGCGCCGTACGCAGCAGGCGCAGTGCGTGCTTCGCGGCGATCCATTCCTCGTTGGTCTTCTCGACGCCGACGATCACGCGACTGCCGTTCGTCGAGATGCGCGCATCGTGGCGCGCGTTGGCGGCCGCGTCGATGTCGACGCCCATCCACTTCAGCGCCGTGCCCACCCGTGCGCGCAGCTCGGCGCGGTGTTCGCCGATGCCGGCGGTGAAGATCAGCATGTCCAGGCCACCGAGGACCGCCGCCAGCGCGCCGATCTCCCGCACGATGCGGCACACGTACATGGCCAGCGCGAGGCGCGCGCGCGGATTCTCCGCTTCGACGGCGAGCAGCGCCCGCGGGTCCGGCGACAGCCCGGACACGCCGTAGAGGCCGGAGTCGTGGTACAGCATCCGCGCCATGTCCGCGGTCGAACGCCGTTCCGTTTCCATCATGTAGAGCACTACGCCGGGGTCGAGCGCCCCACAGCGGGTGCCCATCATCAGCCCGTCGAGCGCCGAGAATCCCATGCTGGTCGCCACGCTCTCGAGATTCCGCATGGCGCACAGGCTGGCACCGCTGCCGAGATGCGCCACGATCGTGCGGCCGCGCGCCGCGTCGCCGTAGCGCTCCGCCAGCGCGTGGCTCATGTATTCGTAGGAAAGCCCGTGGAAGCCGTAGCGCCGGATGCCGCGCTCCCACGCCGACTGCGGCAACGCGAAGCGGCGTTCCACTTCCTCCATGCTGCGGTGGAAGGCCGTGTCGAAGCACGCCACCTGCGGCAGGTCAGGCCGGGCGTGCAACAGTTCGGCGATGGCCCCGAGCGCGAAGGGCTGGTGCAGCGGCGCGAGCGGGATGTAGCCGCGCAGGTCGGCAAGCACCGCCGCGTCCACCAGAGCCGGCTCGAAATACTTCGTGCCGCCGTGAACGACGCGGTGTGCGACGCCGACGATGCGGCCGTCACCGAGCCAGGCGTGGACCGCGCGCCGGATGTGCGCCAGCGCGCTGGAGTAGGGATGCGTGAAATCCAGCTCCACGGGCGCCGGAACGATGCTCGAGGCGCCCAAGGTGGCGTTGGCCGTCGTGATGCCATCGACCTTCCCGTTCCACGCCGGCTGGCGCGCCGGCGGCGTCGCCTCCGCGTCGAAGAGCGCGAACTTGATGCTCGATGATCCGCAGTTCAGGACCAGCACGAAGCGCCCGCGTTCCGTGGTTGCCGGCGCGTTCATGCCGTCGTCACCACTGGGCGATGTACGATCATCATCGCGATAGCGCAGGAGGCGAGGCGGGAGCGAGGTGAGTCCGCGCGGCTGGTCAGCACGATCGGCACGTGTGCGCCCATCACGATGCCGGCGCTGTCGGCGTGCCCGAGGTACTCGAGCTGCTTGGCGAGCATGTTGCCGCTTTCGAGGTTCGGCACCACGAGCACGTCGGCATGGCCGGCGACGCGGGAACGGATGCCCTTGACCGCCGCGGCCTCCGGCGACACCGCGTTGTCGAAAGCCAGTGGCCCGTCGAGCACGCCGCCGGTGATCTGGCCGCGGTCGGCCATCTTGCACAGCGCCGCGGCGTCCAGGGTGGATGGCATGCGCGGGTTGATGGTCTCGACGGCGGCGAGCAGCGCCACCTTCGGTTCCGCCACGCCGATGGCGTGCGCCAGCTCGATGGCGTTGCGCACGATGTCGGCTTTCGCGTCGAGCGTCGGCGCGATGTTGATCGCTGCGTCCGTGATGATGAAGGGGCGGGGATAGGCCGGCGTCTCCATCACGAAGCAGTGGCTGATGCGCCGCTCCGTGCGCAGGCCCGCGACGGGGTCGAGCACCGCGGCCAGCAGCTCATCGGAGTGCAGACTGCCTTTCATGAGCGCATCGACCTCGTGCCGCCCCGCCATGCCAGCCGCCGCGCTGGCCGCCGCGTGGCTGTGCGGCACGTCGACGATCTCGCAGCCGTCGAGTGATACGCGCGCTTCCGCGGCAATCCGTTCCAGCCTGGAGCGCGGTGCGACGAATACCGGTGTGATCATGCCCGCGTCGCGCGCCGCCAGCGCGCCCTGCAGGCTCGGCACGCTGCATGGGTGGACGACGGCCATGCGCAGCGGCGTCATCGACCGCACGTGTGCGATCAACCGCTCCACGCCGCGCAGCGTGTGCCCCGGCTCGGCGGCGTTGCTGCTGTTCATGACGGCCTCAGCGACCAAGAAGGCGGCGACCCGGTGTGGCGGGCAGGTCCGGCTGTGCGTGGACCGTCGCGATGGTCCACGCGACAACCTCCTGCGCCAGCCGGTCGTCGGCGCGGCCAAAGGCCGCGACGATCTGCGGCACTTCCGCGCCCGTGGGCCTCTCGTCCACGCGGAAGCTGCGCGTCGCCAGCGGCACATGGCGGCCGCTGCGGTGCAGCTGCGCCTCGTAGCGGACGACCACGACGGGTGCGCCGTCGCGATACTCCGTCTGGAACGCCCGCAGGTCGCCCTCGAGCGTGTAGTTCGTGAACAGCGAGTCGTCTTCCGTCGTCACCGCCGGCAGATGCGCCGCGAGGAAGGCGTCGACCAGCCGGTGGCGCACGAACAGCTCCGGCGCCTCGCTCCAGCGCGCGCCTGCGTAGACGCTGACTTCACCGCTGGGTTGCGTCACCAGGATGCCGCGATCGCCGACCAGTCCGCTGGCGCTCGGCGTCTCCACGCGCAGCGAGAAATCGCCGACCTGCGTCGGGGAGGCGATCGGCCCCTGCGGCGGTTGCCAGAGTTGCACGGGCGGCTGCCGCGGCAGGATCGAGCAGGCGCACAGCAGCAGCGCCGGGCCTGCCACCAGCAGGGCGGGGGACAAGCGCGTGAAAGGCTTGATCTTCATCGTTTCCGCTCAGTGCTTGCCGGGCGTGAATTCGGTCGGCCGGCCGCGGCCCAGCAGATAGCCGGAAGGGTTCGCCGCCAGGCGGTCCGTGACCCGGCGCAGTTCACGCAGCGTCACCCGCAGCTCGCGCATCGTCGGCCCAATCTGGCTCATGCCGCGCACGCCCGACTGCAGCGAATCCGCGTTGTTCTGGAGCAGCTCGTCCAGCGTCTGCGTGGTGCGGTTCAAGGTCGCCATGGCGGCGTTCGCCTGCTCGACGGTTTCACGCGCCGGCCCGTTCACCAGGGCGTCGGTGCCGGCCAGCGTCTGGCTCAGGTGCTGTGACGCCAGCGTGCTCTGGTGGATCAGCGTCTCGAGGTCGCCGCTCCGGGCGGCGAGCGCCGCCGATAGCGTCTCGAAGTTCTCCAGCGTGTGGTCGAGCCGCGCGACGTTGTCGTGTGACAGCACCTCCGTCAAGCGGTTGAGAATGAGGTTGAGCGAGGTCACCACGTCGGTGCCCGAGGACAGCAGCTTGGTGAGGGTCGAGCTTTCCGACGGGATGACGGGGACGGGATCGCTGTCGGTGGGCACCAGCGGCGGGCTCTGCGCCGTGCTCCCCGTCAGCTGCACGAGCGCGTTGCCGGTGATGCCCTGGAGGCCGAGCTCTGCGCGGGTGTCCTGCTTCACCGGCGTGTCGGCCGCGACCTGGATGCGCACGCGGATCTTGTGGG
Organism: Nevskiaceae bacterium; assembly: GCA_036379455.1. Classification (GTDB taxonomy): domain Bacteria; phylum Pseudomonadota; class Gammaproteobacteria; order Nevskiales; family Nevskiaceae; genus SCRT01. Next base: position 17,862 of record DASVGQ010000160.1, on the reverse strand, counting down.
GATCCTGTTCGTCGATCTTCAGGCCGCTCACTTCGCCGACCTTGATGCCGTTGAACTGCACGGTGCTGCTACGCGACAGGCCGGTGACGGCCTCCGTGAACACGATGTCGTAGTAGTGGAACTGCCGGCTCAGGCTGGCGTTGCCGAGCCACAGGGCTGCCAGCAGCGCGGCGGCCACGACGACCACCGTGAAGGCCCCGATCAGGACATGGTGTGCCTTGGTTTCCAATGCGCTCCCTCAGGCCTGCCGCCGCGCGCGCTGCGCTGAGCGGCCGCGCGGTCCCAGGAAATACGACTTGATCCACGGGTCGTCGCAGCGTTCCACGACCTCCAGGCGATCCGCCACGATGACCCGTTTCTGCGCCAGTACGGCGACGCGATCGCAGATCGTATACAGGGAATCGAGGTCGTGGGTGATCATGAACACCGTCAGCCCCAGCGCGTCGCACAGCGTGCGGATCAGGCGGTCGAAGGCCGCCGCCGCCACCGGATCGAGGCCGGCCGTGGGTTCGTCGAGGAAGACGATGTCCGGATCCAACGCCAGCGCGCGCGCCAGCGCAACGCGTTTGAGCATGCCGCCGGACAGCTCCGAGGGTTGGCGGCCGGCGACGTCGAGCGTCAGACCGGCGAGCGTGAGCTTGAGCGCCGTGACGCGCTTGGCGTCCGCCAGCGTGATATGCGTGTGCTCGAGCAGCGGCACGCGGATGTTCTCGCCGACGTTGAGCGAAGAGAACAGCGCCCCGCGCTGGAACAGCACGCCGCAGCGTTGTTCCAGGGCCGCGCGGCGCGCGGCGTCGAGCGCCTGGAGGTCCTCGCCGAACAGCCGGACGCGTCCGCCCGCTGGCTTCTGCAGGCCGAGGATGCTGCGCAGGAGCACCGACTTGCCCGAGCCCGAACCGCCGACTACGCCGAGGATCTCGCCGCGGTAGACGTCGAGATCAAGGCGGTCGTGGACTACATGCGATCCAAACGCCGTGCGCAGCCCGCGCACCTGCACTACGGCGTCCTGCACGGGGGCTGCGGGCACGACGCTCACCAGCTCATCTTCATGTAGAACAGGGCCGCCACGGCGTCGAGCACGATCACGAGGAAGATCGACTGGACGACGCTCGAGGTGGTGCGTTCGCCGACCGACTGCGCGCTGCCGCGCACCTTGAAGCCCTCGAGGCAGCCGGTCAGCGCGATGACGAACGCGAAGATCGGCGCCTTTGCCAGGCCCAGCCAAAGGAACCTCAGCGGCGTGTCGTCCTGCAGCGTCGCGAAAAACATCGTCGGCGTGATATCGAGCGCCGCCCAGCACACCAGCGCGCCCCCGATGACTCCCGCCACCATCGACAGGAAGGTCAGCAACGGCGTCACGATCACCAGCGCGAGCACCCGCGGCAGGACCAGCAGCTCCATCGGATCGAGGCCCATGGTGCGCATCGCGTCGATTTCCTCGGCGACCTTCATCGAGCCGATCTGCGCGGTGAAGGCACTGGCCGTGCGGCCTGCGAGCAGGATGGCGGTGAGCAGCACCGCGAGCTCCCGCAGGAACGCAAACGACACGAGGTCGACGGTGAACAGCGTCGCGCCGAAGCGCCCCAGCGCGGTGGCGCCGAGGAAGGCGATCACCGCGCCGACGAGGAAGGAGAGCAGTACCACGATGGGGACCGCGTTGAGGCCGGTATCCTCCATCTGCGCGACGAGCGCCGTGATTCGCCAGCGCCACGGCCGGAACAGGTCGCGCGCGAGGGTTTCGAGCGTCAGGCCGAGGAATGCGAGCAATCCGGCCCCCAGCCGCTGCAGGCGGACGACCGCGTCGCCGATGCGGCCGAGCAGGGCGGCCACGCCCCAGTCGACGGGCGTCCGCGGCGGCTGCGCGTAGATGTCGTTGACCGCCGAGCTCACGAGATCAAGCAGGCCGCGCAGCTCGCGCGGTGCCGAGTGGTCGTGCTCCAGCAGAGTGCGCAGCCGATCCGGCCCGAGCGTTACGGCGATGAGGCCGGCGCCGACGGTGTCGAGACGGCTGATGTGCGTGAAGTCGACGTCAGGGTCGGTCGCCAGCCGCGTGCTGGCGTCCGCAACGCCGGCTTCCAGTGCAGCGAGATGCGGCAGAGTCCACGCGCCGGCGAAACGCAGCGTTCCGCGAGACCGTTCGCCGCCCGGCTCCAGCCACTGGATCGAACCCGGGCCGAGCGCCGCCTGCCCCTCGCCCTCGTCTTCCGCTTGCATGCGCGCGCCTTCCTCGCGTCTTCGCGTCGACGCCACCAGCCCTGCGCTGCCCGCGAGAGCCGGATGGTCGCGGCCGAGCGCCGCGCGGCGGCAGTCTATCGAATCCACCGAGCGGTACGCGCATCCGGCCGCCTGCATGCACGCCGCGCGCCCGGCCGCGGCGTCGTTGGGTCCCGGCGTCAGAAACGCATGGAACCCTGAGGGCGTCGCGGTGGTCTCCGCATGGTCAGCGTCGATGACGATCGGCGCGCGCCGGATGGCTCATGCGCATGTCGTACCCGTGATGAACGGCCCCTATCGGACGCGGTTTCGCCGCGCGGCTCCAGCGGCGCCGGGCGGCCGAGCGGCTGGGGGTGCGCGTTGTGCCTGCGTTGGACGGCCCGTCCGACGCGCGCGGCGGTCCGTTGCCTGTAGCGGTAGTAGTCCGGGTCGGTGCGGTGTGCCGGTCGTGTCCATGGCGCAAGCAGCATGACCTCATCCGGCAACGCAAGGCACCGTGGCACGGGGCCGCTGCGGACTGTGGTGATCGTGGTGCTCGCTTGTGTCGGGGCGGCCGGCGGGTGGTGGCTGCAAAATGGGGCAACGAGCGTGCCACCCGCGCCACCGTCGGCGCAGCCGGAAGCGCAGGTCTACAAGCAAGGCGCGCGGGTGGGAGGCTACACGCTGCCCGATCTGGCCGGCCGGCCGACGCGTCTGGCGCGCTGGCAGGGCAAGGTGCTGCTGCTGAACTTCTGGGCGACCTGGTGCGGCCCATGTCGTTCGGAGATGCCGATGCTGGCGCGGATGCAGCGTGTGCATGCCGGCGACGGCTTGCAGATCGTCGGCATCGCCATGGAGCAGGCGCAGGCCACGAAACCCTTCCTTGATGCCCTGCGGATCGACTATCCGATTCTGGTCGGCATCAACGCGGATCCGATGCCGACGACGACCTTCGGCGACACCGCCGGTGCGCTGCCCTACAGCGTGCTCGTGAGCCGCTCCGGCCGCGTTCTCGCCACGCATCTCGGCGTGCTCGACCCCGCCAACGTGACCGCGTGGCTGGCACGGGCAGGGCAGGGCGCGTCCGATGATCGATAGGCGAACGCAGGAACCATGACGGGAAACCGGACATCCGGCGATCGCGCGACGTCCCCGCGGCGTTTCGTGCGTTGGTCTGCGCTGGGCCTTTTCGCCTTGGCGGTGCTCGCCCTCGCAGGGTGCTCGGCGGCGACGCACTGGCAGCTCGACGAGCACATCCAGAACGTCAAGGGCGACCTGCCGAACCTCAGTTTCCGGCTGGTGGATGACCTCGGTGAGCCGGTCACGGCGACCAACTATCGCGGCAAGATCGTGATGATGTACTTCGGCTACACGCACTGCCCCGACGTCTGCCCGTTGACCATGGCGCACCTGCACGCGGTGCTGGACAGGATCGGGGCCAAGGCCGCGAGCCACGTACAGGTGCTGTTCGTGACCGTCGATCCGGCGCGCGACACGTTGCCGGTGTTGAAAAGCTATCTCGCCGCCTTTGATCCACGGTTCATGGGACTGCGTGGCAGCCAGACCGAGCTCGGGCCGCTCGTGAGGCGCTACCGCGCCATCTACCACATCGAGAAGCCCGTGCCGGCGGACGGCGACTATCTCGTGACGCACAGCGCGGCGATCTACATCTTCGGCCCCAGGGGACACATCCATCTGCTCGTCACGCCGGGCGCGCAGGTCGATACTGTGGCGCACGACGTCAAGCTGTTGGTGGAGAAGAACGCATGAAACGCCCTTGCGGGATCGCGGCCTGCCTTTTCGCGCTGACCCTGCTGTCCGCGCTGCCTGCGCCGGCCGTGGCGGCAGCCCCGCCCGGCGTGCGGGTGCAGTCCGCGTGGATCCGCTGGCTGCCCGCGGATCTGCCGATGGCGGGGTATGCCACCGTCGCCAACGACGGCGATACGAGCGTGCAGATTGTCAAAGCCAGCAGCACTGATTACGCACAGGTGTCGCTGATGCGGTCCGTGCCGGAGGACGGCGCCGACGCGATGGTGATGATCAAGCACCTGGACGTGCCGGCCCACGGCAGGGCGGCGTTCGCTCCGGGCGGCTACCACATCATGCTTTCGAAAGCGACGCAGCCCATCAAGCCTGGCGACCGCGTGCCGATCACGCTGCAGTTCGCCGGCGGGACGGCGGTCGAGGTGACGTTCACGGTGATGCCCGCCGACGCCTCCGGCCCGCCGGCGCACTGAGCCGGGTGCGGCCGCCTACCCGGCGGCCGAGGCGGGCCTCAAGCGTGGGAAACGCCTTCGACCTTGGGCTCCGGAACCGGCGCCGCGCCGGCCCTGCGTGAGCGCCTCGGCCGATGCCGATTGCGCGCCAGCCGTCCCTTGCTGTCCAGCCGGATCCAGTGCCCGAATGCGATGCCTCCGCCGAGCGCAGTCATCATGCCGCCGGGAATCCAGATCAGCAGCCCGCCCAGACGCTGGTCCATCATCGGCGAGATGCCGCCGAACGCGCGTCCGCAGACGCTGAATATCGGGTAGAGATCGGTCTTCGTGAAGGTAATGTACGCGCCGATCAGGATCTGCGGAATGATGGCGAGGAACGCGGTAAGCATGCGCATCATCGGCGACAGGCGTGCCGGCGGGCGCGGCCGGTGGTCGAGGATCAGCCACCAGAACAGCAGCCCGTCGGCGACCATGCTGAAGTTCATCAGGTGGTACTGGCGCCAGTTCAGCATGGTCACGAAGAACACCGACGGCCACAGCCAGAAGTAGATGAGCCCGACGAACAGCAGCCCGGCCACGACCGGGTTGAGCAGTACGTCGAGCGCCGCCCTCAGCGGTGGCCACGCCAACACCGGCCGCAGCCAGTGCCTGCGGAACCACACCGGCAGGCCACGGCGCATGGTCACGCCGGGGTAGGCCAACACGATGAGGAAGGGCGCGAGATGGTGCAGGCCGAGGTGTTGGAGGCGGTGGATGAAGAATTCGTGCTCGGCGAAATAGTCGAGGTTCGTCTGCAGGCACACCCACAGCAGGGCCATCCCCAACCAGAAGAACACCTGACGATGCACCGGCGCGGTCACCGGTGAACGCCGTGCACCGCGCACGTACAGCCAGACGGCGAGCGGAAACGCGATCCACACGGTCACCGAGGGTTCCCACGGCACCCACCAGTGAAGAAACTCCGCGAGGAAGGTCAAGAATCACCCGATAGGGCGGAATACGTAGGCCCCGGCGCGCAGCGCGGGGTGGCTCAGCCAGTGATCGGCGAGGAGAAAGGCGAAGAGCGCATAGAGGTACACGATCGAGTACCAGAACACGCTCATGGAGAAGCCTTCGCTGGGCGGGCGCATGAGGCGAGCCGAGTAATAGAGGTAGCCGAGCCCGAGCACCGCCGCGCCTCCGAGGTACAGCAGGCCGCTCATGCCGGTGAGGTAGGGCAGCAGGCTGACCAGCACCAGCAGCACCGTATAGAAGAGCACGTTGAGCCGCGTGTATTCCACGCCGTAGGCGATCGGCAGCATGGGAATGCACGCGCGCCGATAGTCCTCGCGGCAGAAGATGGCCAGCGGCCAGAAGTGCGCGGGTGTCCAGACGAAGACGATCAGCACCAGCAGCAGCGCGTCCGCCCAGTCCTGCGGCTCGCGCATGCCCGTCACGGCCGCCCAGCCGAGCAGCGGCGGGATCGCGCCGGCCAGGCCACCGATGACGATGTTCTGCGGCGTCGCGCGCTTGAGGAAAGCCGTGTAGATGACGGCGTAACCGATGAGGCCGATGAAGGTGAGGATCGCGGTCACCGGATTCACCAGCAGGCCCAGCACCACCATCGAGCCGACGCCGAGCGCGACGGCGAACGTCAGGATCTGACGCGTGGTCAACGTGCCCGTCACCAGCGGTCGGTGGGAGGTGCGGGCCATGATCCGGTCGATGCGGTGATCGATCAGTTGGTTCAGGGCGGCTGCCGACGACGAGGCCATCCACACGCCCATCGTGCCGAACACCAGCGCACGCCACGGCGGCACGCCCGGCGCTGCCAGCAGCATGCCGATCACCGCCGTGAACACCAGCATGACCACGATGCGTGGCTTCGTCGACGCGAGGTACTGGCGCGCGAGGTTCAACACCGGGGTACTTTAAGAGTCTCGGCGGCCGCGCGATAGCGGCACAGGCATGCGCCGACGGCAGGTGCGGCAATTTGCCGCATCGCGCCTGCCGTGATCACGCGGCCGCGCCGGGATTGCCTTTTCTTGCAAGACGTTGCTCGCGATTCGCCGTGGAAGCAAAACGTAGCCGTGGACCATCGGCGGACATAAAAAATTTTCAATGACACGGAACAACTCGCGCATTGCGCAGTCTGTGCCGCAGTGTGCTCCACGCAACCGGGGCTCGATGAGCGTTCCGGCACACCTTGAGAGGAGAGCATGATGCGATCGGTGCTTGGCATGGCGTTGGCCGCGGGGTGCCTGTGCTTCGCGGGCGCGACCTTCGCACAGGGCAAGGCGATGGCCGGCAACGCGGCGCAAGGCCGATCCGACGTGTACTCCTGCGCCGGCTGCCACGGCATCCCCGGCTACAACGCCGTCTATCCCGAATACCACGTGCCGCGCATCGCCGGGCAGAACGAGCAGTACATCATCGACGCGCTCAACGAGTACCGCAGCGGGGCGCGCAAGTACCCGACGATGAACGCCCAGGCTAACAGCCTGACCGAGCAGCAGATCCACGACATCGCCGCATATCTCTCCGGATTGGCGCCGAAGACGCTGCACCACAACAGCAACAGTCACTGAGGGAGAGCGCCGTGCAACAGCGTCTTGTCATCGCAGCACTTGCGATCGGTGCACTCGCGTTCAGCTTCGGCGCCGCGGCCGCATCCAGCGGCGAGATCGCGGCCGGCGCGAAGAAGGCGGTGACCTGCGAGGCCTGTCACGGCAAGGACGGCAACGGCGCGGCGCCGCAGTTCCCTGCGCTGGCCGGGCAGTACGACAACTACCTCGTGCAGGCGCTGCATGAATACAAGGACGGCCAGCGCAAGAACGCCATCATGAACGCCATGGCGGCGCCGCTCACGGATCAGGACATCAACGACCTGGCTGCCTTCTTCTCGAACATGCCGAGCAAGCTGTCCTCGCTGCACGGGAAGATCCAGGGCAGCCACCATGAAATCTTCCACAACCCGTGATGGCCGCCGACTTGAAGACCGTGGAGGTCCGCCGCCAGCGACACGGTCGTGAACGGACTGCAGTAGATCAGGCAGGGGTGCATCCGTGGGGATGAAGCTCAATCAGGCCGACCGCACCTTCATGCGGCACTTCTTCATGGGGATCGCAGGCCTCGCGATCTTCAGTCTGATGGACATCGGCATCGCCACGGCGGTGTGGCACTCGCAGGAAAGGCCGAACGTGGAGCGCGAGACGGCATTCGCGCCGGGTCACATGACGCCGACCTTCGGCGAGCCGTCGGCCGGCGGCGCGAAGGCGCCGGCGACGACGTCTGCCAAGGCGACGCCCGCGACCCCGACTGCGCAATCAGCCGCCGCGGCACCTGCGCAACAGGCCGCGGCAGCGTCGCCGTCGCACGGCCCCGCGGCTCCCGCCGGCGCTTATGTTTACACAGCAAGCCAAGGCGAGTCGCTGTTCAACGGCACCTGCGCGGCGTGCCACCAGACTACCGGCGAGGGGATCCCGGGCGTCTTCCCGCCGCTGAAGGGCAACGCCGCGGTGGCGGACGCCGATCCCGGTACGCAGATCGACACCATCCTTCGCGGCCGGCACGGCACCGTGATCGGCGGTCAGAAATACAGCGGCGTGATGCCGGCCTTCGCGTCGCAGTTCAGCGACGTGCAGATCGCCGACATCGCCAATTACGAGCGGACTTCCTGGGGCAACCACGGCAAGCAGGTAACGCCTGAAGAAGTGGCTGCGCTGCGTGCCAAGCTGAAATGACCCCGCCGGTGATGCCGATGTTGTATGGACGACGGGCGCAGGCCTACGATCATTTGTACGGCAAGGCGACGGGCACCCATGATCAAACGTGTCCCAACGCGAGAAGGCTCCGGGCAGGTCACGCTGTGGCTCGCGCCGAACTGCGCCTTCAACCGGCGCCAGCTGCGCTGGCTGGCATGGGGCTTGGCGGCGGCGGCGATGGTCGTGGCCGGCCTGTCGGCACACAGCGGAAACGTTTTCGCCGTGCTGTTCGCGCTGCTGGAGATTCCCCTGCTGTCCTCGGCGTTCTGGGCAGTGTGGCTGGGAAGCCGCAAGGGCGAGCGGATCACCTTGAACGGGGAGCTGCTGCGCATCGAGCAGGTTCCTCCGCACGGGCGGACGCCCGCCGAGTTCCCGCGCGCCTGGCTTCGCGTGAAGGTGACGCGGCGCAGCGATGGACATCGCCACGTGACGGTGGCGGGCTATGGACGCGAGCAGGAAGTCGGCACGTGCCTCGGGGACGAAGAGCGGATGCAGCTGTCGCGCTCGCTGATGAGCCTCCTCTCCGATCGCGGATAGCGCGATCCCCCACGCGGCCGCCGATTGTTTCGGCCGCCCGCTGCGCGGTCAAGGGGCACGGCGATGCGTCGCGTGGCGGGTGCGACAATTTGCCGCACTCATCGGTTTCAGCTCTCAAGCGCGGCAGGCAATGCCGCCCTGACGGTTCACATGCGAAGCCCGACCGTTGCGTCGCTCGGTGTCTGGCAATGCCGCATATTGCGCGTCAGACGGAGCATATGACGCGCGTCATGGACAGAATGGGCAGCAGACGAGCCGGACTCAGAGAAGGTCTCGGCGATGCGGCAGACGTCCCCGGACCGACTTCGCGGCGCCCCGAGGCCACACTCGACGCGGAGAATGCGTGCGGAACTAGTTCGCAGCGCCGACGGTCGGTGTCCCGGTCCGGTGGCGCACTTGGGTGGTGACATTGCCGACGACGCTTGAAGGCCTTGTAGGACTGTCCGTGCAGCGCTTGCACGGAGCCGGGGCGCCGCGGACGAGTCTGACCGCGTCACCTTGCGGCGCCGGACGCCGAACATTGCTTTGCACTCACGACTCGCGGTGCATGCGCGACGGCAACGACTCGACGCGTTCGGTGGCCTCTCGAGCGACGCGCGTGTCGCGGAAACGGACAACGGCATTACGGGCGACGCTGGCCGTGCAAAGGTGGCAGCGACGTCGGCCGTGTTGCTTGCCGGAACAACCCTCGACAACCCTGACAAGGATGCCCTGAAGATGCTTCGCAGCCACAGGCACTGGAGGCGGTGGATCGGCGGGACAGCGGCGCTGGCCGGGCTGCTCGTTTCGCTCTCCGCGTCCGCGAACCCGCACGACTGGCAGATCAACATGCCGCACGGGGTCACCCCCATGTCGCAGCAGATCTGGGACCTGCACATGGCGGCGTTCTGGGTCTGCGTGGCGCTCGGTATCGGCGTGTTCGGCGCGATGTTTATCGAGATCCTGCGGTTCCGCAAATCGAAGGGCGCCGTTGCCAGCGGTTGGCACGGCAACAAGTGGGTGGAAATCACTTGGACGGCCGTACCGCTCCTGATCCTGATCGGGCTCGCGGCACCCGCCACGATCCTGACGCGCGAGATATACGACAGCCACAACAGCGAGATGACCGTCAAGGTCACCGGCTACCAGTGGCTGTGGAGCTACAACTACATCAGCTACGACGGCAAGTCGCTCGACACGCTGCCCACGGTGTGGTCGCGGCTGGCGTGGAACAGCAACAAGGCGCGCCAGCTCGATTCCGGCATCGACCCATGGAGCATCGTGGCCAAGCCGCGGGACATCGCCGGCTACAAGTTCAAGGGCGGGTTCCACGACTACCTGCTCAACGTCACGCATCCGCTGGTGATCCCGGACCACACCAAGGTGCGCTTCCTGATCACGTCGGACGACGTGGTCCACGGCTGGGGCGTGCCGGACTTCGGCATCAAGAAGGCGGCGATCCCCGGAATGATGAACGACGCGTGGGCGACGGTCGACAAGCCGGGCATCTACCGTGGCCAATGCTATGTCCTGTGTGGCCAGGACCACAGCGCCATGCCGATCGTGGTGGTGGTGCTGCCGCGCGCGAATTTCCAGAAGTGGCTGGCGGAGCAGAAACAGGCGGGGAAGGGCGCTGCGCCGACGGCCAGCGAGTCGGCGTCGGCCCAACCCCAGCGGCTGATCGCCGCCGCGGCGCCGGAAAAGTAGCGACAGGCGGGCGTTTCAGAGGATTCCAATCATGGCGACTACCGCACAGGCGATCCCCTTCGAGGAACACTACGAAGGCTTCTTCCGCCGCTGGTTCCTGTCTACGAACCACAAGGACATCGGCACGCTGTACCTGTTGTTCTCATGCCTGATGCTGTTTGTCGGCGGCGGCCTCGCCATGCTCATGCGCATGGAGCTGTTCGAGCCCGGGCTGCAGCTGATGCAGCCGTACTTCTTCAACGAGCTCATCTCCATGCACGGGTTGACCATGATCTTCGGCGTGATCATGCCGGCGTTCGTGGGCCTCGCGAACTGGATGATCCCGCTGCAGATCGGCGCTCCCGACATGGCGCTGCCGCGGCTCAACAACCTGTCCTTCTGGCTGCTGGTCGCGGGCTTCATCATGCTGTATTCGACCTTCTTCGTGCCGGGCGGCGCGCCCGCCGCGGGCTGGACGAACTACCCGCCGCTGATCCTGCAGATGGGCGACGCGGACGCCTTCGAGATCTTCGCCATCCACTTGATGGGCATCAGCTCCGTGCTCGGCTCCATCAACATCATCGCGACGATTCTCAACATGCGCGCGCCGGGCATGGACCTGCTCAAGCTGCCGATGTTCTGCTGGTCCTGGCTCGTCACCTCGTTTCTCGTGATCGCCGTGATGCCGGTGCTCTCGGGTGCCGTGACGATGCTGCTGTTCGACCGCTTCTTCGGCACGAACTTCTTCAACGCGGCGGCCGGCGGCGACCCGGTGATGTACATGCACGTGTTCTGGTTCTTCGGCCACCCCGAGGTCTACATCATGGTGCTGCCTGCCTTCGGCATCATCTCGGAGATCGTGCCGGCCTTCGCGCGAAAACCCCTGTTCGGCTACAAGACGATGGTGTTCGCCATCGCCTGCATCGGCTTCCTGTCGTTTCTCGTGTGGGCGCACCACATGTTCATCGACGGGATCCCGCTCGGCGGCGAGGTGTTTTTCATGTACGCGACGATGCTCATCGCCATCCCCACCGGCGTGAAGATCTTCAACTGGACGGCGACCATGTGGAAGGGTTCGCTGACCTTCGAGATTCCCATGCTGTGGGCCATCGCCTTCATCGTGCAGTTCACGATCGGCGGCTTCTCGGGCGTGATGATGGCGCTGGTTCCCGCCGACTTCCAGTACAACAACACCTACTTCATCGTCTCGCATTTCCACTACGTGCTGGCCGCCGGCTCGCTGTTCGCGATCATCGGCGCGGTGTACTTCTGGCTGCCGAAGTGGACCGGGCACATGTATTCGAACTTCTGGACGAAGCTGCACTTCTGGTCGAGCGCGATTTCCATCAACGTGCTGTTCATGCCGATGGCGTTCCTCGGACTCGCCGGCATGCCGCGCCGCATCCCGGACTACAACGTCGCCTTTTCCGGCTGGAACATGGTTGCGTCGATTGGCGGGTTCTGGTTCGGCGCCACGCAGCTCATCTTCGTCGGCATCCTCGTCTACACGGTGTTCTTCGCGAAATCGAAGGCAACTTCGAAGGTGTGGGAACACGCCTACGGGCTCGAGTGGACCATCCCGTCGCCCGCTCCGCACCACAGCTTCACGACGCCGCCGGTGATCGATGACGACTCGATCCTCGCCAACGGCGAATACGCCTCATGACGAAGGAAGCGCCGCTACGGCAGGAAAAACGCAGAACGTGGTCCTCGCGCTCGGCGCCCGACGGCACGCGCAACCGCAGCATCCACGGGCATCGCGGCGCCATGCGCACGGCGTGGATCATTGGCGGGATCGCACTCGCGTTCTACGGCCTGGCCCTGGTGATGGGACACGACGGCCATCTGTACACCTCGTGGCACCCGGCACGGGCGACGGCCACCGCTACCGCCACCGCGGCACCGCCCGGCGCGCCTGCCGTCACGCGCTCGCAGACCCACTCTCCTTCGCAATCCTGAACTGCACGCGACCACGACCATGAGTCAACCCGAGCTCTACTACGTTCCGCACCGAAGCTCCTGGCCGATTGTGGCAGCGATCGCCCTCTTGGTGATGGTGGTCGGCGCCGGCAACTGGTTGATCGGCAACGTGCCATTCGGACCGGTGGTCCTGGTCGTCGGCGCGCTCATCCTCGCGACGATGTTCTTCGGCTGGTTCGGACGCGTCATTCACGAGTCGATGAGCGGCGTATTCAACCAGCAGGCCGATACCTCGTTCAGGATCGGCATGGTGTGGTTCATCGTCTCCGAAGTGTTCTTCTTCCTCGCGTTTTTCGGCGGCCTGTTCTACATCCGCATGTTCGTGGTGCCGTGGATGGGGGGCGCGGGAGAGAAGGGGTTGTTGACCCACGCCTTCATCTGGCATGGCTACGCCAGCACCTGGCCGACCAATGGACCGCTGGCGATCGGCGGCGCGTTCAGCGCGACGTCGCCGTGGGGCATCCCGTTGATCAACACCATCCTGCTGCTGGCCTCGAGCTTCACGCTGACGATCGGCCATCATCGCCTCCTGGCCAATCACCGCAAGCAGCTGCTCGCGTGGCTCGGTGTGACGGTGTTGCTGGGCATCGCGTTCCTCTACGGCCAGGCGCACGAGTACTGGGACAACTACGCGCATTTCAACATGACGCTGCACAGCGGCATCTACGGCGCGACCTTCTACATTCTCACCGGCTTCCACTGCCTGCACGTCACCATCGGCACCATCATGCTGATCGTGATCTGGCTGCGGTGCGCGCGCGGCCACTTCGACCGCGAGCATGCCTTCGGCTTCGAGGCGGTGTCCTGGTACTGGCACTTCGTGGACGTGGTGTGGCTGAACCTGTTCCTGTTCGTCTACATCCTGTAGCCATCGGCCCGGCGGGCGAGGGGTCCGAGTGGGCCCGCGGTGTTGCGGCGCACACTGCGGCACGCTGGGTCCCGCGCCGCGTCAGGGAACGTAGACGCCGTGCGGATGCAGGATGCCGGTGCGGATGCCCACGACGATGAGAACGATCAACAGGATCGACAGGCCGACGCGGCGAGTGAGCGCCCACGCCGTGCGCCGGCTTCCCGGCTTCTTGCGATCTGCGACCATGAAATATCCGGCCTGCACCAGCTCGAAGACCACCAGAAAAAGCACGACGACCAACGCGATCTGGTAGGCACGGGTGACGGACATGAGGACGGCACGCAGGAAGGCATCGGTGATGGCCGCACCGCCGCGGTGTTGACTTCCGCCGCGCGATGCGCATCCGTCGACCGAGTGTACTCGCTGTGCTGCTGACCGTCGCCGGCGTGGCCGTGTTCTGCGCGCTCGGGGTCTGGCAGGTGCATCGGGCCAGCTACAAGCAGACCGTGCTCGTCCGTTTCCATCGCGCCGCGGATGCTTCGCTCGTACCGCTTGCGACGGCCGTCGCCGATCCGCACCGCGGCGATTATCCGCACGTGCGGGTGAGAGGCCAGCTCGACGGCCACAGGACGTACCTGCTCGATGACCAGATGCGCGACAACATGCTCGGCGTCATGGTGTTCGTCCCCTTCCGGCCTTCGGGCGCTCACACAAGCGTGCTCGTCAACCTCGGCTTCCTGCCCAACCGCGGGCCGGACGCCACCCGACTGCCGGCGTTGCCGCCGATCCCGGCGGGCACGGTGACGCTTACCGGCATCTACGCGCCGCCGCCGCCGCCAGGGCTGAAGCTCGGCGGCAATCCCCTGATCCACGAAACAACATGGCCCAAGCTGGTGACGTGGATCAGCACACGCCAGATCGCCGATGACCTCCACACGTCCATCCTTCCGCACGTCCTGCTGTTGGATCCAGATCCCCACAGCGCCTACCTGCGGATCTGGAACGCGAACATTTCGATGACCCCGTCGCGGCACATGGCCTACGCCTTCCAGTGGTTCACCTTCGCGTTCGTGACGGTGCTCGTGTTTCTCGTCCTGCATCGTGTCAAACGCGAACGCGGCCGGGCTGTGAGGTGAACCGATGGCAGTGACTCCGCGAAACCGAGGCCGTTTGCAGGGCCTGTTCATCGTGCTGCTGTTCATGTTGCCGGTGGCGGTTGCGCTGGTCATGGGGTTTCTTGGATGGGCGCCGAAGGCGCGCAGCTACGGCCAGCCGATCCAGCCCGAGGTCAACGTCGCCAAGATTCCGGTACGGCTGGCGGACGGGCGGCCTTTCTCCTGGACGAACCGCGACGCCGTCTGGACGCTCGTCGCGCTGCCGGGGCCCGGTTGCGCGCGCCGCTGCACGAACACGCTCGAACTGACGCATCGCGCGCAGATCGCGCTGGGCGCGAGCGCCGACAAGTTGCGCCTGCTGTATCTGGCCGGGCCCGCGTCGGGAAGCGATCCACGCCCGAAGCTGGCCTCCACGTGGGCGGTAGGGATCGCGTCGTCCGAAGCCTTTGCAGCCGATCGCCCCAGTGAGCCCGACTCGGTGAGCGCGGTGCTCGTCACGCCGGACGGCAAGGCGTTCATCCGCTACGCAGCAAACTTCAACGCCGATGGACTGCGCGGTGATCTCGCCAAGGTGGTGCACTGATGTCAGGGGCCTCTCCGGCGCTGCGGACCCTTGCGTGGGTTGCCTGCATCTTCACGTTCGTACTCGTGGCCTTCGGTGCCTTCGTACGCTTGTCGGATGCCGGCCTGTCGTGCCCGGATTGGCCGACATGCTATGGGCAGATCACCTGGCCCTCGGCGCCGGCCGCGGTTGCGCGGGCGGACCGGGCGTTTCCCGCACGCCCCGTCGAGGTGCATCGCGCGTGGCGTGAGCAGATCCACCGCTTCCTCGCCGGGACGCTAGGCGTGCTGGTGCTGATCGAGGCGTTGGCAGCGACGTTCGCGACGAAGCGGCGCCTGGCGCTGACGGTCCTCGGCGTCGTCCTCATCGGTATCGGGATTCCGCTTTATACGGAACACGCGTACCTGACTTCGAGCGTGATCGCGGGAGTGGGGGAGGTGCTGCTGCTCGCGCTCGCGGTCTTCTGGGACCGCGGAGGATGGCGCCGGATCGCGGTGCTCGCGCTCGCGCTGGTCTGCTTCCAGGCGTTGCTCGGCATGTGGACGGTCACGTTGCTGCTGCTGCCGGTGGTCGTCACCGCGCATCTGCGTGGCGGCATGGCGACGCTCGGGCTGCTTGCCTGGCTTGCGTGGCGGCTGAGCATTCGCCGGTTCCCTCCAGCGAGAAGCCGCGCGCTGGTGGCCGCGACGATCGTCGGCCTGGTCCTGCTGTCCGGGCAGATATTCCTCGGCGGATGGACGTCGACAAACTATGCCGGACTCGCGTGTGGAACAGGCCACGCGGCCTTCCCGGAATGCCTGGGGCAGTGGTGGCCGGCGATGAACTTCCGCGCCGGCTTCGTGCTGACCCGGCACATCGGCGTCGACTATCAGGGCGGAGTGCTCGACGCGGCGGCACGCACCGCCATCCAGGTGATGCACCGGCTCGGCGCGCTCATCGTGCTGCTGTACTGCCTGTGGTTGGGCTACTGTACGGCCCGCCGAGGGCTCCGCGGCCATGGAGCGGCCGTCGCGCTGGTGGTCGTTGCGCAGGTCGGGCTGGGGATCGCCAACGTCACGCTCGGTCTGCCGCTGTGGGTGGCGGAGGCGCATACGGTGGGGGCGGCGCTGCTGCTCGTCGTCCTCGTCTCGCTGCTCGTGCGCGTCGCCTGCGCGCCTCTTGGCAGTGGTGCAGTGAGCGGAGAGGGCGTGGTCGCCCAAGCCGGATGACGTCGCACGGCGTGACGTTCATGCGTGCGGTTACGCTGCAGCGCGCGTATCGAAGCCGCGCGCGGATCCCCTGGAATGGTCGGGGTGACAGGATTTGAACCTGCGACCTCTTGCTCCCGAAGCAAGCGCTCTACCAAGCTGAGCTACACCCCGAACGACGCTGCATGCATCCTACGCGCGTCGCGTGTCAGGCGCAGCGTGCGGTCACGAAGCCGGCGACGGCAAGCAAGGCATCGCGGTGCCTTGACGCCGGTACGTCCTGCAGCAGCTGTACCGCCGAGTTGCAGTACCGCGTCGCGAGGGCGCGAGTGTAGGGGATCGCCCCGCTGCGTTCAACGATTCGCAGCATGCTGTGCAACTCGTCCGCCGTCCCGCTCGAAATCGCCGCCCGGATGCGTGACGCGTCCGCGGCGCTGCCGTTCGCCATGGCGTAGATCAGCGGCAGCGTCGGTTTGCCTTCCGCCAGATCGATGCCGATATTCTTCCCGCTGACGTGCGGATCGGCGATGTAATCCAGCAGGTCGTCGATGAGCTGATAGGCCATGCCGATGCACCGCCCGAAGCGCCGGAGCTTTTCCACGAGCGCCGCATCGACGTCCGCGCACACCGCGCCAAGCGCCGTCGCGGCCTCGAAGAGCCGGGCGGTCTTGAGCTCGATCACGCGCAGATAGCGCTGCTCATCGACATCCGGATCGTGGCTGTTCATCAACTGCTGCACTTCGCCTTCGGCGATGGCGTTCGTGGCGTCCGCCATGATGCGCATGACCTCCATGCCGCCCGCTTCCACCATGAGCTGGAAGCTGCGCGAATAGAGGAAATCGCCGGACAGCACCGCGCTGGCGTTTCCCCAGACGGTGCTGGCCGCGGCCTGCCCGCGTCGCAGGTCGGCGTGATCGACCACGTCGTCGTGCAGGAGGGTCGCCGTGTGGATGAACTCGATGACCACTGCCAGCAGCAGCGGCCGGCTGCCGCGCGCGCCGAGCGCCCGCGCGACCAGCAGCAGCACCGCTGGGCGCAGGCGCTTGCCGCCTGCAGCGATGAGGTAGTTTGCGATCTGGCCAATCAGCGCGACCTCGGAGTGCAGCCGCTTGCGGATCAGCCCATCGATCTGCTGCATGTCGTCCGCGACCGGGGCGAGGATCGTGCGAAGATTCATGCCGGACGGCGGGCGGGCGAGCGGCCGCGATGCTACGGGTGCCGCCGCAACGTCGTCAACGGAAGCCTGCACTGCCACGGTGGATTCGCGTTGACGCATGAACTCGTGACCGACTAAAATTTCGCCCTTCATCCTACTCGCCTGGACGCCGCGGCACGCCGCCGGCGCATGGAGAAATACCCTATGTACGCGGTCATCAAAACGGGTGGCAAGCAATACAAGGTGACCGAGGGAGATTCGCTGCGCGTCGAATCGCTCGCCGGAGAGCCCGGTGCGACCGTGACGTTCGACAACGTGCTGATGGTCGCGGATGGTGACGCGGTCAAGGTGGGTACCCCGGGAGTGGCGGGCGCAACGGTGAGCGCCGAGATCCTGTCGCACGGCCGCGGCGACAAGGTGCGTATCCTAAAGCACCGTCGCCGGAAGCACTATCACAAGGAACAGGGTCACCGGCAGAATTATACTCAGGTAAAGATCACGGGGATTGCCGGCGCGTGAAGCGCGCCGACCATTGAGCGAGAAATTCCATGGCACACAAGAAAGCAGGCGGCAGCACTCGCAACGGACGCGATTCGCAGTCCAAGCG
Source organism: Nevskiaceae bacterium (assembly GCA_036379455.1). GTDB lineage: Bacteria > Pseudomonadota > Gammaproteobacteria > Nevskiales > Nevskiaceae > SCRT01. The sequence continues at coordinate 51 of DASVGQ010000160.1, read as the reverse complement.
CCTCGGCATCAAGCGCTTTGGTGGTGAGCACGTCCTCGCCGGAAGCATCAT
>DASVGQ010000159.1:0-12098 GCA_036379455.1 Nevskiaceae bacterium | reverse complement strand
ACCCCCAAGGGCAAGGTGACGCGCGATCACGAAGCCATCCTGAAGAACTGGCTGCGATCGCTGCTGGACGCCTGACCCCGTCGCCGCCGTCCATCCGGCACGCTGGCCACGCGCAGGACGACACGCGAGAATGTCGCGCTTCGTGCCTGAGCCCACCTGCGATCAAACCATGTCCGAGTCGCCATCCTCCGTAGTTCTGTTCATGGAAATCGGCACCGAGGAGCTACCCGCGCGCTACGTCGTGCCGCTGGCCGAGGCCTTCGCGCACGGCATCGAAAAGGGGCTGGACCAGCGGTCGATCCACCACGGTCGCGTGCAGCGCTTCGCTACGCCGCGACGGATCGCCGTCAACGTCGCAGGCGTCGACAGGCAGCAGCCCGACCAGCGCATCCGGCGCGACGGCCCGGCGTTGGCGATCGCGGTGAAGGACGGCGCGCCCACGCGCGCCGGGCTGGGCTTCGCGAGAAGCTGCGGCGTACCTTTCGAAGCGCTTGGGCAACACGACGGCAAGCTGCGCTTCGAGCGGACGCAGCGCGGCGCAAGGACGGTCGACCTGCTCCCCACGATCTTCGACGAAGCGCTCGCGGCGACGGATGCCCGTGTACCGCGTCGCATGCGCTGGGGCGACGGCGAAGCGACCTTCGTGCGTCCGGTGCGATGGCTGGGCGCCCTGTTCGGCGGTGAAGTGGTGCCCTTGGCGCACTTCGGCTTGACCGCCGGGCGCACGACCTACGGCCACCGCTTCCACGCGCCCCAGCCCATCGAGCTGCGGGACGGCACGGACTACGAGGAGAAGCTGCGCGACGCGAAGGTATGGGCCGACGCCGCCAGCCGGCGCGCCGAAACCCGGCGGCAGGTGGAGGCGGCCGCCGCGCGGCTGGACGGCACGGCGCGCATACCGGAGGCCCTGCTCGACGAAGTGGCCTCGCTCGTTGAATGGCCGGTGGCGATCACCGGAGGCATCGAACCTCGATTCATGAGGCTGCCGCCGGAGGTCATCGTCGCCACGGTGGAGACGAACCAGAGGTATTTCACGCTCTCGGGCGCCGACGGCAAACTGCTGCCGGCCTTCATCACGATCGCCAACATCGTCTCGAAGGATCCTCAGCAGATCGTCGCGGGCAACGAGCGCGTGGTGCGGCCGCGGCTGGCCGACGGCCTGTTCTTCTGGCAGCAGGACCTGCGTCGCCCCTTCGCGGACTACGGCGCCGCGCTCGCGGACGTGACCTTCCAGGAAAAGCTCGGCAGCGTGGCGGACAAGGTGCGGCGCACTGCCACCCTTGCGGGCGGGCTCGGGGCGGCGATCGGAGCGGACCGGGCGGCAGCGGAGCGCGCCGGCGAACTGTGCAAGAACGATCTCGTCACCCGCATGGTGGGCGAGTTCCCCGAGTTGCAGGGCGTGATGGGCGGGTACTACGCACACGAGAACGGCGAGGACGCGGCCGTCTGCGCGGCGATCCGCGACCACTACCTGCCGACCCAGCAGAACGGCCCGCTGCCCGCCACACCCGAAGCCGCCGCCGTCGCGCTGGCGGACAAGCTCGACACGCTGGCCGGCTACTTCGCGGTCAGCCTCAGGCCCACGGCCAGCAAGGATCCCTACGCGCTGCGGCGCGCTGCGCTCGGCGTCATCCGCATTCTCGTCGAGGGCGGCTTCGACCTCGACCTGCGGCCGTGGCTGGAGCAGGCTCTGGCGGCACAGCCGGCCGGCGACCGCGGTCAGGCCACGCTGGCGGCCCTGCTCGGCTTCCTGCACGAACGGCAGCGTGCCTGGAGCGTCGGTCGCGCCGTGCGGGGCGGCACCATCGGCGCGGAGATGTTCGAGGCGGTCGCAGGGCTCAAGCTGACGCGCCCGCTGGATATCGAACGCCGACTGCTCGCGCTGGCGACTTTCATGCCCGGCCCTGCCGCCGCGAGCCTCGCAGGCGCGGACAAGCGCGCGCGCAATATCCTCCATCAGGCGGGCCACGCCGACACGACCATCGACCGCTACCACATCGGTCACGAAGCGGGAGAGGCGCTGCTCGCCGCGCTCGACGCGGCCGAAGTCGAGCTGGCACCACTGCGCAGCGCTGCGGACTATCCGGCCATGCTCACCCGGCTCGCCGTGCTCAAGGCGCCCGTGGACCGTTTCTTCGAGGAAGTGCGGGTGATGGACGACGATCCCGCCGTCCGCGGCGCGCGGCTTGGCGTGCTGGCCCGCCTGGACGCGCTGTGCCGGGAAGTCGCCGACCTGTCCCTGCTCCCCGGCTAGGCCGCGGCCGCTGACCCCCGGGAGCGTACGGCCGACGACAAGCCACACAAGGCCCGGGAATCAGCTTAGGCTGAGACCGCAAACAATTACGCGTACCGCCCGGCCCATGCCTGACGCAGACACCAGACGCCCCACGCCGTGGGCGGACGCCGGCTTTCTGCCACTCATGCAGAAGGCGCGGCGCGCGCGCTGCCGAGACCGGCGGGCGGCGAGGGGACGCAGCCCACCGACAAATCGGCGGGCGACCGGCAACGGAGCCGCCTCCACCGTCAGGAGAAGGCCGACATGAAGCTCGTCATCCTCGACCGCGACGGGGTCATCAACGAGGACTCGCCCGACTACATCAAATCGCCGCAGGAATGGCATCCGATCCCCGGGAGCCTGGAGGCTATCGCGCGCCTGCATCGCGCCGGCTTTCACGTCTTCGTGGCGACCAACCAGTCGGGCATTGGCCGTGGCCTGTTCGGTTATGAGGAGATGTTCGCTATCCATGAGCGCATGCAAGCGGCGCTGGCCGAATTCGGGGCGCGCGTTGACGCCGTCGAGTTCGCCCCGGATCACCCCGATGCCGCCACGCCGCTGCGCAAGCCCGCACCGGGGATGCTGCAGGACATCGCGCGGCGGCTGCAGACCTCGCTGGTCGACGTTCCCGTAGTCGGAGATTCGGTGCGCGATATCGTCGCGGCGCGCGCTGTCGGCGCGCGACCGATCCTCGTGCTAACCGGCAACGGCAACCGCGCGCGGCAGCAGCCGGGCATGGCAGGCGTCGAGACCTACGACGACCTCGCGCGCTTCGTTTCCGCCTATCTGGAGGCAGCTCCCCCAACGCCCTCGTGATCCCGACCGGAAGCTGCGCGGTCGTCACGCCTGCGCTCGATGTGGATACCGAGGCTGCGCGTGCCTGCCACGGCGCCGGGCTTGCGAACCGTCAGCGCGAGTGCGGTGCAGGGGAAGCGTGCAAACAGCGCTCCGGCCAGCCGCTCGGCATAGGCTTCGATGAGCGCGTAGTGCCGTTCGACGCCCACCGCGGTCGCCGTGTCGGCCGCCGCCTGGTAATCCACGGTGTCTTCCAGCGCGTCGCTCGCGCCGGCCGTGCGCAGATCAACCATGAGTCGGATGTCCAGCACCAACGGCCGCGGCGCCGTGCGCTCCCAGTCGTATACGCCCACGCGGGCGGCAACGACCAGGCCTTCGAGAGCAATCCAGTCCGTCACGCGGCAACGGCCATCGGCGGACGCAGCGATGACAGCGGCCAGCGTGCATGCGCGTCGATCGGCTGCGGCATCGGCCGGGCCTCGGCCAGCCGCGCATAGCCCGCCCGCGCGATCATCGCCGCGTTGTCCGTACAGAAGCGCAGCGCGGGAAACCATACGCGCCAGCCCCCCTGCTCCGCAGCGCGCGCGAACCGGTCGCGCAGCCGGTGATTGGCCGCCACGCCGCCGGCGACGACGAGGCGGCTGGCGTGGACGCGCTTCATGGCTCTCGCCGCCTTGCCGACCAGCGTGTCGACGACCGCTTCTTCGAACGCCAGTGCCATATCCGCCCGGACCGCCTCGGATGCATCCACCGGCAGCTGGGTAGCCACGGCGGTCTTGAGCCCGCTGAAGCTGAAATCCAGGCCGGGGCGATTCATCATCGGCCGCGGGAGATGAAAGCGTCCGGGCCGACCCTCAAGCGCCAGTCTTGCCAGCTGCGGTCCGCCGGGGTAGCCGAGGCCGAGCAGCTTCGCCGTCTTGTCGAAGGCTTCACCGGCGGCGTCGTCGAGCGTCTCGCCAAGCGTCCGGTAGCGTCCGACGCCATCGACCGACACCAGCATCGTGTGACCGCCGGAGACGAGCAGCGCGACGAACGGGAAATCGGGCGCATCGGCCTCCAGCATCGGCGCCAGCAGATGCCCTTCGAGGTGGTGGATGCCGATGAGCGGCACGCCGGCCGCCGCCGCCAGCCCCGCCGCGCCGGCCGCGCCCACCAGCAGCGCGCCGATCAGCCCCGGGCCGGCGGTATAGGCGACCGCCGACAGCTGGCGCAGCGTGCATCCGGCCTCGCCAAGGGCCTCCGATACCAGCGGCAGCAGGCGGTTGACGTGGTCGCGGGCCGCCAGCTCCGGCACCACCCCGCCGTACCCGGCGTGCAGTGCGACCTGGCTGTAGACCGCGTGCGCCAGCAGGCCTCGGACGCCGCCGTAGACCGCTGCCGCGGTCTCGTCGCAGGAGCTCTCGATCCCCAGTACCAGCGCCTCGGCAACGAGAGGCGTGCCATCGTCTACGCGGCACGCCGCCGAGGGGCGCGCGGCTTCCGCCCCAGCCTGCGGGTGCGCGCGCGTGCCGGCGTCCGTTTTCATCGGGTCTTCAGACATGCTTTTCACGGGGCGCAAGATAGCCGAAACGCGCGGGCGACTTCGGCGATGGGCGCGCGCGTTTGTGCGTATGCGCCGTGTGCAGGTAGAATCTGCGCCCTTTTTGCAGTCATGCTGCGTCGCAGTAGAGGAACTGAATGCCCAACGTCCGCGTCCGCGAGAACGAGCCCTTCGAAGTCGCGCTTCGCCGCTTCAAGCGAGCCTGTGAGAAAGCCGGTGTCCTGACGGACCTCCGCAAGCGTGAATACTTCGAGAAGCCGAGCCAGGTGCGCAAGCGCAAGCGGGCGGCGGCGGTCAAGCGGCAGGCCAAGCGCATCTCGCGCGAAGGCCAGCGTCAGGTGCGGCTGTACTGAAGACGCGCGGCGGTACGTACCGATGAGTACGGACCTCAAGTCACGCGTCGCCGAAGACACAAAGTCGGCGATGCGCGCACACGACAAGGCTGGCCTGAGCGTCCTGCGGTTGTTGTCGGCTGAGGTCCGGCAGCGCGAGATCGACGGCGCCACCGCGCTCGACGACGCGGGCGTGGTCAGCGTCATCCAGAAGATGATCAAGCAGCGCCGCGATTCCATCGCCCAGTACGAGGCCGGCCATCGGCCCGAGCTCGCCGCCGCCGAAGCCGCGGAGATCGAGCGGCTTTCGGCCTACCTGCCGAAGCAGCTGACGCCTGAAGAGGTGAACGCTCTCATCGCCGAAGCCTTGCAAAGCACGGGCGCCACGGACGCCAGGGGCATCGGCAAGGTCATGGGCTGGCTCAAACCAAAGCTGGCGGGCCGCGCGGACCTCGGCGTCGTCTCGAAGCAGGTGCGCGAGCACTTGGCGTCCCCCCGCGACTGAGCAGCCCGTCGCTGCGGCGGCGTTCTAGAATCGATCCACCAAAGGAAGCACGAGCGCTCGGTTGGCCGGACGCATTCCCAGCGATTTCATCCAGGAACTCCTGGCGCGCACCGATATCGTGGAAGTCATCGGTGCGCGGATCGAGCTGCAGCGCGCGGGACGGGAGTTCAAGGCGCGTTCGCCCTTCACGGACGAGAAGACGCCGTCCTTTTTCGTGTCGCCCGCCAAGCAGATGTTTTTCGACTTCTCGTCGGGGAAGAACGGCACCGTCATCAGCTTCGTGATGGACTTCGACCACGTCGGATTCGTCGACGCGGTCGAGATGCTGGCCAGCCGCGCCGGGCTCGAGGTGCCGCGCGAGGGGGGGCGCGCGGCCGGGACGCCCGCGCAGGACGCCGCGCGGCAGGCGCTGGCCCAAGCAACCGAACTGTTCCGTAGCGCGCTGAGCAAGAGCACCGAGGCGCAGGCCTATCTCAAGCAGCGTGGAATCTCGCCGGAAACCGTCGAGCGCTTTGCCATCGGCTACGCGCCGGCCGCCTGGGATTTCCTCAGCACGCGGATCAGTGACCGGAGCGCCGCGCTCGCCGCCGGGCTCGTGAAGCGTCGCCCGGAAGGGGACGCCTGCTATGACGTCTTCCGTCACCGCTTGATGTTTCCGATCCGCGACGCGCGCGGCCGCACGCTCGGTTTTGGCGGCCGCACCCTGGGTGACGATCCGGCCAAGTATCTGAACACACCGGAAACCGCCCTGTTCCACAAGGGCCGCAATCTGTTCGGGCTCTACGAGGCGCGGCAATCCGGCCGCGGTGCGCCGCAGGAGCTGATCATCGTCGAGGGCTACATCGACGCCGCCATGCTCTCGCAGCACGGCGTGACGAACGTCGTGGCGACCCTCGGCACAGCGACTACCAGCGAGCATCTGGCGCTGCTGTTCCGTACGGTGCGGCGGGTCGCGTTCTGCTTCGACGGCGACCGCGCCGGCCGCTCGGCCGCCGCGCGGGTGCTGGAGCCCCTGCTGCCGCAGCTGCGCGCCGGTCTCGAGTGCCGCTTCGCGTTCCTGCCCGAGGGGGAGGATCCAGACACGCTGGTGCAGAAGGAAGGCCACGACGCCTTCGCGGCCCGCATCGCGCAGGCCGAGCCGCTGGCGCAGTTTCTGCTCGACCGGATCGCGGGTGACTGCGATCTGTCCAGCGTCGGCGGCCGCGCGCGGTTTATCGATCAGGCGCGCAAGCCGCTGGCGCAGCTGCGCGATCCGGCGCTGCGCGCGCTGCTGTCCGCCGCGATCGCGGAGCGCGTCGGCTTGCCCTACGCAGATGTCCAGCGGCTGCTGGAGGCCCGCCCTGCCAGGGCGGCGGCGCCACCGGTTGCGGAAGAGCCGCGGGCCCGTGCCGCGGCACCCACCTCAAGATCGCTGCGGCGCGCGGTGCAGCTGCTCGGTGAACGCCCCGCGCTCGCACAGCGCGTCATCGACCTCAAGCAGCTCGCCCTGGCGCCCGTCCCGGGCATCGCTGAACTCATTGCAGCCCTTGAGTTCTTCGCCGAGCACCCCAACTCTAGTTGCGGTCACCTGCTGGAATCGCGACGGCACGAAGCCGGAGCGCCGGATCTTCTGCAGGAGCTGTGGAGCCGCCCGCTGGCGGGCGTCGATGACGAAACGCTGACCGATGAATTCGATGCCGCCATCGCGAGGCTTCGGTTGCGCGGCCTGCGCCGCAGTTACCAGGAGCTGCTGCAGAAGGCAGCGCATGACGGCATGAGCGACGCCATCGCCAATGAATTGACAGACCTGACGCGTCAACTTTCACGCGCGTCAAATGTCCAAACGACTTAAAATAGCAAGTTTCCGGCCGGCGTGCGCATCAGGCTGCGGCGCCGGTCCCGATCGAGAGAATCGCATGAGCGCTGCTGACCAGACTTCCCAATTTCTGATCCTCATTGCCCTCGGCAAGGAGAAGGGTTACCTGACGTACGCGGAGGTGTCGGACCACCTGCCCGAAATCGTCGACTCCGAGCAGATCAACGACGTCATCAGCACGATCCAGAACATGGGCATCCCGGTGCACGAAGAGGCGCCGGACGACGAATCGCAGCTGTTCAGCGAGCCCATCGCCACCGGCGAGGACGACGAGGAGGCCGCCGAGGAGGCTGCGGCGGCGCTGGTGTCGGCGCAGTCGGAGTTCGGCCGCACGACGGATCCGGTGCGGATGTACATGCGCGAGATGGGCTCCGTGGAGCTGCTCGACCGCGAGGGAGAGATCCGCATCGCCAAGCGGATCGAGGACGGCCTCAACGAGGCGCTCTACGCCATGGCCGCGTACCCGGAAACGGTCGCCATCCTGCTGGAGGCCTACGACGCCTACAAGCAGGGCAGCAAACGACTGACAGACATGCTGGCCGGCTTCTTCGATGCCGAGGCCGACGTCATCCGCACGGTGCCGAAGCCGACGCCCAAGTCGTCGTCGGACGACGAGGACGAGGACGCGGTGGACACCACCGTCGATCCCGCCGAGGTGGCGGCGAACTTCGAGGAGCTGCAGGCGCGCTACGACCGGGCGTGGGAAGCGCTGCTCAACCGCGGCACCGCCGATCCGGAAACCCAGAAGCGGCGCGACGCGCTGTCGGAGCACGTGGTGAAGTTCCGCCTCGCGCCGAAGCTGATCGACGAGATCACCGCCAACCTGCACGCCCGCATCGGGGAGATCCGCACCGCGGAGCGCACCATCCTCAAGATCTGCCTCGACGCGGAGATGGATCGCCCGACCTTCCTCAAGAAATACCGCAGCGCCACGGGCCCGGCCGATCACGCGTGGCTCGACAAGGCGATCCGCGCCAAGCGGCGCTATTCGGCGCAGATCAAGGCGCACCGCGACGAGATCCTCGCGCTGCTGGGGCAGCTGCAGCAGATCGAGCAGGACAACCTGCTGACCATCAAGGAGATCAAGGAGATCTACCGTCGCGTGACGATCGGTGAAGCCAAGGCGCGGCGTGCCAAGAAGGAGATGGTCGAGGCCAACCTGAGGCTGGTCATCTCCATCGCCAAGAAGTACACCAACCGCGGCCTGCAGTTCCTCGACCTCATCCAGGAAGGCAACATCGGCCTGATGAAGGCGGTGGACAAGTTCGAATACCGCCGTGGCTACAAGTTCTCGACCTACGCCACGTGGTGGATCCGTCAGGCGATCACGCGTTCCATCGCCGACCAGGCGCGCACCATCCGCATCCCGGTGCACATGATCGAGACCATCAACAAGCTGAACCGCATCAGCCGGCAGATGATTCAGGAGATGGGCCGTGAGCCGACCCCCGAGGAGCTCGCGGAAAAGATGGAGATGCCGGAGGACAAGGTCCGCAAGGTGTTGAAGATCGCCAAGGAACCGATCTCCATGGAGACGCCGATTGGCGACGACGACGATTCGCACCTCGGCGATTTCATCGAGGACGCAACCGCCATCTCCCCGGCGGAATCTGCCACGACGCAGTCGCTGACGGAGGCGACGCACGAGATCCTCGCCAGCCTCACGGCGCGCGAGGCCAAGGTGCTGCGCATGCGGTTCGGCATCGACATGACGACCGACCACACGCTGGAGGAAGTCGGCAAGCAGTTCGACGTCACGCGCGAGCGCATCCGCCAGATCGAGGCCAAGGCTCTGCGCAAGCTGCGCCACCCGAGCCGCGCGAACTACCTGCGCAGCTTCCTCGAGGAATAACGCGACAAGCTCAGCTTAGGTAGGAGCCCCATGCGCGCGCATGGGGCTCCGGTTGCGCGGGCCCGCGCAGCCTCCTCGACAACGAGCCGAGCGCCGATGTCTCAGGCTGCAGGTAACGCGCTCAGGCGCTCTTTTCGAACCGATTGCCTGCCACGACGCTGACCAGCCGCGGCACGACCAGCGCCAGCTACATCGGCCCGCTGAGCGTTTCGATGTCACCGACGGCGCGCGACACGCGGTCATCGGGACGGTGGTTCCGATGCCGTCAAGCGCGCCGCCCCGATGCGTCCTTGCGAGCCCGCAGATCGATCGCAGCGTCGTCAGGCATTCCAGGGGCGAGTCGTCGCCGCACCATGCTCGCACTGAGTCAAACAACGCTTCGGTGCCAGTCAACGCGTTCCCATGTCCCGGCGGCTACCCAAATCCGCGGCGGCATGGCATCGTATGCGCTCCCCGGGGGCCCCGGCCCATCACGAAAACGCTCCGCGCGATGCCTGAATCGACCGCGTACCGCATGCTGGTGGGCCTTCATGAACGGGGCGTGGAGAGGATCCTCGCCAACGGCGGCACCGATTTTGCACCGCTGATCGAGGCGCAGGCGCTGGCCAATGCACGCCACATCCCCACGCCGCGCTTCATCACCGTGCCGCACGAACACACCGCCGTCACCGCGGCGCACGGCGCGTACCTGATGGACGGGCGCCCGCAAGTGGTCGGCGTCCACCACACGGTCGGCACGGCCAACACCGTATCCGCGGTCATGACGGCCGCCCGCGAACGCATCCCGTTGCTGCTCTTTGCCGGGCGCACGCCGGCTACGGAGAGCGGGCACATCGGCTCACGCGGCGTGGTCGTCCACTGGGGAACGGACACCTTCGATCAGGGCGGCATGCTGCGCGAATACACAAAGTGGGATCACGAGCTGCGCGCCGGCCAGTGCGTCGAGGACATTCTCGATCGCGCGCTGGACATCGCGATGACGCCGCCGCGCGGACCGGTCTACCTGACGCTGCCGCGCGAAGTGCTTGCCGACGATCCCGCGATCCCGGCGCGACGGGGTCGTCCACGAACCGGCGCCTGCGCATCCGGCCCCGACAATGCAGCCCTGGACGAACTGGCAGGCTGGCTGCTGCAGGCGGAGCGCCCCGTCATCATCACCTCGGTCGCGGGACGCGACCCGACGGTACCCGCGCTGCTGGGGGACCTCGCCCAGCGCCTCGCGATCCCGGTGGTGGAACGCTACCCGCGCGTCGTCAACCTGCCCGTCACCCACCCTTTCCACGCCGGATACGACCCGAACGCACTGGTGGCGGATGCCGATTTCATCCTCGTACTCGAATGCGAGGTGCCGTGGGTGCCGCGACAGGTACAGCCGTCGACGGACGCCCGCATCGTGCACGTCGGCGTCGATCCGCTGTCCCCGCGCATCCCCGTGCGCTCCTTCCCGGTGGACGGCGCGATCACCGGCACCGCTGCAAGCGTGCTGCGCGGGCTCACGGACCGCCTGCCCGCAGCCGGCGCGCCCGACTCACCCGCCGTCGCCAGACGGCGCGCCGAAGCATCAACCCGCAGGCGCGCACGCCCGGCCCCCGCATCGGCGGCAAGCGTGGCGGACGACGACCGCATCGATCCGCGTTGGCTGAGCCGCTGCCTGCACGACGTGATGGACGACAACACCATCCTGCTGCATGAATATGGCCTCGACCTCGCGGCGCTGGGGCTGACGCGTCCCGGCTCGTTCTTCACCTCCGGCATCTCCGGCGCGCTGGGCTGGACGCTCGCCGCCGCCGTGGGCGCGAAGCTGGCGGCGCCGGACAGGATGTTCATCGCCGCCATGGGCGACGGCTCCTACGTTTTCGGCAACCCGGTGGCCTGCCATTTCCTCGCGCAGGCGGAACATCTGCCGGTGCTTGCGGTTGTCATCAACAACGCCGGCTACGCCGCGGTGCGGCGAGCCGTGGACGTCGTGTATCCCCGCGGCTTGGCGCAGGCGGAGCAACGGCTCGCGCTCGCCGACTTCGACGCGCAGCCGAGCTACGAGGGAGTCGCGGTCGCGTGCGGCGCGTGGGCGGAAAAGGTCACCTCGAGACGCGCGCTCCCGGCACAGCTCGCGGCTGGGGTACAAAGGGTCCGCAGGCAGCATCAGCAGGTGCTGCTCAACGTCATTTGCACCAGTTCCTGAACCAGGAGTCCTCAAGATGTCCGAGATCCAACGCAAGCAGTCCAACGCCCGCATGAGCCAGATCGTCATCCATCAGGGGGTGGCGTATCTCTCCGGGCAGGTGCAGAGCCAGCTCGCGGCTGGCAGCCCGTCCATCGAGGAGCAGACGCGCGACGTGCTGGCGCAGATCGACGCGCTGCTGGCCAAGGCCGGAACCGATCGCTCGAAGCTGCTGACGGCACAGATCCTGCTGGCTGACATTGCGGAATTCGACCGCATGAACCGCGTCTGGGAAGGCTGGATCGACGCCGAAAACCCGCCGGCACGCACGACCCACGGGGCTCGGCTCGCGCATCCGAACGTCCGCGTCGAGATCACGGTCAGCGCCGCCGTCTGATGATCACGGCCGCCGGCAGGCGGCCATATCTTCACGTCAAGGGAGGAGAGTTCCATGCACGTCACAAGGACGCTGCTGCTGTCGGCGGCGCTGTTCGGCTTCACCACGGCGGCCACGGCCGCCACCGTTCCCACCATCAAGGTCGCTTTCAACATTCCGGGGGACGAGGCCACGCATCTGATGCGGCTGCACCCCGAACAGTTTCCCGCCATCGGCCGCGACTACAACATCCAGTGGCTGCAGCTGCAGGGCACGGCCACGGTATCGCAGGCGCTGCTGGCGGGAACCGTCGACTGCGGCATCAACGCGCCGCTGACGCTCGCCAAGGCGATCGACACGGCAGGCCTGCAGCCGGTGCTGATCGGCTCGGTGATCGGCGAGTCGCC
>DASVGQ010000158.1:0-10175 GCA_036379455.1 Nevskiaceae bacterium | reverse complement strand
CACGCGTTCCGGGCGCGCGAACATCGCCGCCGGGTCGAGGTTGCCCTGTAGCGCTACGCGGGGCCCGACGGCCGCGCGCGCCGCTGCCAGCGGCATTGTCCAGTCGACGCTGAGGCAGGCCGCGCCGCTGCGCGCCTGCGCGGCCAGATGCTGCCCGCAGCCCTTGCTGAAGAGGATGACCGGGATCTCCGGTGCGAGGACGTACAGCGCCTCCACGATCCTGCGCATAGGACCCAGCGAACAGCGGAGATAGCCGTCGGCGTCGAGCACGCCGCCCCAGCTGTCGAAGATCATGAGCGCGTCGGCGCCGGCCGCCGCCTGCGCCGCCAAGTAGCGGGTCACCGCGGTGGTGAGGGTCTCGAGCAGGTGCTGCAACGTGGCGGGCGCATCGAATCGCAGCGCCTTGATGTGCCGGAAATCGCGCGATGCCTGCCCTTCCACCATGTAGCTGGCGAGCGTCCACGGGCTGCCGGCGAAGCCTATCAACGGGACGCGGCCAGCGAGTGCCGCGCGCACCGCACGGACCGCGTCCATCACGTAGCGCAGCTCGCCCTCCGGGTCGGGCATGCCGAGCGCCTCGATGTCCGCCGCCGCGCGCAGCGGCCGTTCGAACGCCGGCCCCTCGCCTTCGACGAAGTGCAGCCCGAGTCCCATCGCGTCCGGGATCGTCAGGATGTCGGAGAACAGAATGGCGGCGTCCAGGCCGAAGCGGTCCACCGGTTGCAGCGTCACTTCGCAGGCCAGCTCGGGCGTTTGGCACAGCTTCAGGAAGCTGCCGGCGCGGGCGCGGGTGGCCTGGTATTCCGGCAGGTAGCGGCCGGCCTGGCGCATGAGCCATACCGGTACACGATCCACCGGTTCGCAGCGCAGCGCGCGCAGCAGCCGATCGTTTTGCAGGCGCGTCACGGCTCCACGCCCGCGGTCGCCGCCGCGATCTCCGCCTGGATGGCAAGCGCCGCGGCGCGCGGGTCCGCCGCGCTGCGGATGGGTCGCCCGACCACGAGGTAGTCGGCCCCTGCGGCGATGGCCTGGCGCGGCGTCATCACGCGCTTCTGGTCGGCGACCGGGCGGTTGGCCACCGGGCGGATGCCGGGCGTCACGACGATGAGCTCGCGCGGCGCGGATTGCCGCAGGCGCGCCGCCTCGAGGCCGGAGGACACCACACCGTCGCAGCCGGCGGCCAGCGCGCGACGCGCGCGCGACAGCACCAGGCTCTCGACGTCGCAGGCGAAGCCGAGGTCGTCGAGGTCACCCTGGTCGAGGCTCGTGAGCGCGGTCACGGCCAGCACCCGCAGGGCGCCGGATTTCGCTTCGCCGGCCGCGCGCATCATCGACTCGTTGCCGTGCACCGTGCACAGCTGGACATCGTGCGTGGCGAGCCGGGCGACGGCGTGCGCCACGGTCTGCGGGATGTCGAAGAACTTGAGGTCGACGAATACCCGCTTGCCCTGTTCCCGCAGCCACGCGATGAACGCGAAGAAGCCGGGCGCCATGGCGAGCTCCATCCCGACCTTGTAGAAGCATGCGGCCGGCCCGATCCGTTCGACGAGCGCCCGCGCGTCGCCGGCTTCCGGTACGTCGAGCGCGACGATCAGGCGTTCCTGCGCCGGGATGGCCCTTGGCGGCGGCGGAGGGTCGGACATTCTCGCGCTCTGGCTGGCGTGCACGGGTGGTGGTCAAGTGGCGGGCAAAGGCGTGAAGAACATGCCCATGACGCGTTGCGGGATGCCCGCAACGGGTTGCCCAAAGTATAGCCGTCGAGAGGTCGCCGCAGGCATAATGACGCGTTAGGCAGTTGCGACGAGTTCGCATTGACGGACCCGCGTGCAGCCGCGGAACGGTAACAGAGGTCAGTGATGAAAAAGTGGCGTTGCACGATCTGCGATTACATCTACGACGAAGCGCTGGGTGAACCCGACGAGGGCATCGCACCGGGCACCAAGTTCGAGGATCTGCCGGAGACGTGGACCTGTCCCGACTGCGGCGCGGCCAAGTCGGAATTCATCCTCGACGAAGAGGACGAAGCCGTCACCGAGTAAGCTGAGCCGGTCGCGCCGACGACGATCTGCGCGGCCTTGGCGTGTCGCCGTGCGCAGCACTGCGGAAGCCATCCACAGTACTTCCACGTATCTACATCACCGCGTGCGCGGCGCGACGTAGGTCACGCGATAGATCGCGTCGGCGTGGTTATCGCTAACGAGCAGGCTGCCATCCGACAACGGCTGCACGTCGACCGGCCGACCTCAGGCTTTCTGGCCATCGAGGAAACCCGTTACCAAGGGCTCCTGGCCGAGCGGCTCGTCGCTCTTGACGCGCACCGCCATCACGCGATAGCCGACCTTGCTGGAACGGTTCCACGAGCCGTGCTCGGCGATGAAGATGGCGCCGTCGTATTCCGCCGGAAACATGCGCGCGGCGTAAAAGCGCATGCCGAGCGCGGCGACGTGCGCGCCGAGCTTCATGACGGGCGGCACGCAATCGGCGCACGAGTGCCCGTGCCCATACTCGGGGTCGCGGATGTCGCCGGGGTGGTCGATGCGGTCGAGCTCGTCGTCGGGGATATCGTCGCCCATCGGGTCGCGCCTGTTGTCCGTGAACCACAGCTTGCCGGTCCCCGGCTGCCAGTCGAAGCCGACCGTACTGCGGATGCCGGTCGCGATGGTCTTCCAGTCGCTGCCGTCGGGTCTCATCGACAGCAGGCTGGCGAAGGGCTGCTTTGGCGCGCAGACGTTGCAAGGTGCGCCGACCGGCACGTAGAGCCGTCCGTCGGGTCCGAAGGCGATGAAACGCCAGCCGTGGTGGCGCTCGGACGGCAGCCGATCCGTGACCACCTGCGGCGTGGGCGGGTCGTCGAGATGGGTCTCGATGTCCCGCAGCACCAGGATGCGGCTGACCGCCGAGATGTAGAGGTCGCCGTCGTGGAAACCGGCCGGAACCACGAGGCGGTCGACCGGCGGCGATGCTGCGCAGGCGGTACCGGCCGCGGTCAGAAGGCAGGCGAACACGGTGAGGCGGTGCATGGATGGCACCTCCGGGCGGGCACGGCCCAGCTATCGCGGATGGCTTCGCCGGCACGCAAGCGCCTGACCGGCCCCGGGAAGGTATCTGCGCGACAAGGGCGCGCACGTTCTGGAAGTACCTGCGCGCGCGATGTCCGGCGGCCAACGATCCGCTAGACTGCAGTACAAAAACGCGGCGCGACGGAGCTTGTGGCGGTGATGGTTCGAGCGCCGGCGCCCATCCGCAGTTCAAGGACCACGATGCCTGTCAAGCTAGCCGTATTGAAGGAAGTGCGGGCCCACGAGAAGCGCGTGGCGCTCGTGCCCGGCGTGGTCGCGAAGCTGCGCAAGCTCGGCGCGGTGGTCTCCATGCAGGCCGGCGCCGGCGAGGGCGCGCGCCAGCCGGATGAGGCCTACAAGGACGTCGACATCATCGCCAATCCCAAGGGTCTGGTGAGCGACGCCGACATCGTGCTCAGCGTCCAGCCGCCGAGCCCCGAGCTCATCCGGGCGATGAAGGAAGGCGCGATCCTGCTGTCCTTTGTCTACGCGCACAAGGAGGCGGCCGTGGTCGAGGCGCTGTGCGCCGCGAAGGTGACCTGCTTCGCCATGGAGCTGGTGCCGCGCATCTCGCGGGCCCAGGCCATGGACGCGCTCTCCTCGCAGGCCGCGCTGGCCGGCTACTACGCCGCGCTGCTCGGCGCCACGAACCTCGCGCGCATCCTGCCGATGATGACCACCGCCGTCGGTTCCATCCGACCAGCGAAGACGCTGGTCATGGGGCTGGGCGTCGCGGGGCTGCAGGCGCTGGCGACGGCGCGGAGGCTCGGCGCGCAGGTCGAGGGCTACGACGTGCGGCCCGAGACCAAGGAGCAGGCGGCTTCGCTGGGCGCGAAGTTCGTCGACACGGGCGTCGACGCGCGCGGCGAAGGCGGCTACGCGCGGGCGCTCACGAAGGATGAGAAGGCCAAGGTCGACGAAGTGCTGACGCGCCACATCCAGTCCGCGGACCTCATCATCACCACGGCGGCGATCCCCGGCCGGCCGTCGCCGAAGCTGATCTCGAAGGCGCAGGTGGACGGCATGAAGACCGGCAGCGTCATCGTCGACCTCGCCGCCGAAGGCGGCGGCAACTGCGCATACACGCAGCCTGGCAAGACTGTCCAGATCGGCACCGTGGCCGTCGTCGCGCCGCTCAACGTGCCGTCGCTGCTGGCCGAGCACTCCAGCGAGCTCTATGCCAAGAACCAGCTCAACCTGCTGGGGCTGTTTGTCAAGGACGGCGCGATCAACCTCGACTGGCAGGACGAGATCCTCGCCAAGGCCTGCCTGACGCGCGACGGGCAGATCCACAACGAAGCGGCGAAGAAGGCGCTGGCCGCGGCGCGCTGAACGTCGACGCGCCGCCATACGGGAGCAACACCATGGAAGAAAGCACGCTGAGATTTGCCGGCTTCGTCGCCCTGTACATCTTCATGCTCGCCGCTTTCACTGGCTACGAGATCATCGCGCGCGTGCCCTCGATCCTGCACACGCCGCTGATGTCGGGCTCGAACTTCGTGCACGGCATCGTGTGCGTCGGCGGCATCTTCGCGCTGCTCAATGCCACGACGCCGGTGGAGCAGGTCATCGGCTTCGTCGCCGTGCTGTTCGGTGCTGCCAACGTGGCCGGCGGCTACGTCTCGACGGAGCGCATGCTGGAAATGTTCAAGGCCAGCAACAAGAAGAAGTAGACCGGCGCCAACCGCGCCCTTGCGTGGCGTGCCGGCCCGCCCCGTGACCCATCGCGGCCATCAGATGCCCTTTCCCGTTCAACGGACAGCTCCATGAATGCCGTCGATCTGACCATCAACGTCGTCTACCTCGTCGCCGCGTTCCTGTTCATCTTCGGCCTCAAGCGCATGTCGTCGCCGGTGACGGCGCGCAACGGCATCGTCGTGGCGGGCGTCGGCATGCTGGTCGCGGTGCTGGTGAGCTTCCTCTACGCGCTGGAAGTGCCGGAAGCCGTCAAGCCGCACCTGCAGACCAACCTCATCCTCGCCGTCGTCGCGCTGCTGATCGGCGTGATCTGGGCGTACCTCAGCGGCAAGCGCGTGGCGATGACCGCCATGCCGCAGATGATCGCCATCTACAACGGTCTCGGCGGCGCAACGGCGGCGCTGATCGCGGCCGCCGAACTGTTCGCGCCCGCGCATCCGGGCGCGAGCCCCAGCTCCATCCATCTGATCGTGATGATCGTCGGCGGTTTCATCGGCGCGATCTCCTTCTCCGGCTCGGCGATCGCCTGGGCCAAGCTCGATGGCCGGATCAGGAAGACCTGGCGCGTTCCGGGCCAGCAGTTCCTCAACGGCCTGGTGATGCTTGTCGCGCTGGCGCTCGGCTTCTACGCGGCCTTCGGTACCTCCGGCCAGGCGCCGGCGCTGTTTGTCGTCGCGTTCTTCATCGTCACGCTGATCCTCGGCATCATCATGACCATGCCGATCGGCGGTGCCGACATGCCGGTCGTCATCTCGCTCTACAACGCCCTGACCGGCCTGGCCGTCGGCCTCGACGGCTTCGTGCTGCAGAACCCGGCCATGATGATTGCCGGCATGGTGGTCGGCGCGGCCGGCACGCTGCTGACGCTGCTGATGGCCAAGGCCATGAACCGCAGCGTGCGCAACGTGATCTTCTCCAACTTCGCGGCTGTCTCGGGCAGCGACAGTGAGATCGAGGGCTCGCTCAAGCCGACCGACGCGCGCGACGCCGCCGTGCAGATGCGCTACGCGTCGAAGGTCATCGTCGCGCCGGGCTACGGGCTGGCGGTGGCGCAGGCGCAGCACAAGCTCTACGAGTTCGTGAAGCTGCTGCAGGACGCCGGGGTGGACGTGCAGTTCGCCATCCACCCGGTGGCCGGCCGCATGCCGGGCCACATGAACGTGCTGCTGGCGGAGGCCGGCGTGCCCTACGACATCATCCACGACATGGAAGACATCAACGGCGAGTTCAAGGACACGGACGTGGCGCTGGTCATCGGCGCCAACGACACCGTCAATCCGGCGGCGCGCACCAACAAGTCCTCGCCGATCTACGGCATGCCGGTGCTCAACGTCGACCAGGCGCGGCAGGTCTATGTCGTCAAGCGCGGCCAGGGCAAGGGCTATTCGGGCGTCGAGAACGAGCTCTTCTACCGCGACAACACGAACATGGTCTACGGCGATGCGCAGAAGGTAATGGTGCAGATGATCCAGGCGATCAAGGATCTCGGCGAGACCTGAAGCGCCGCGGGTCGACGCCGCGCGGCCGCCGGCAGCGGGCGATCCAGTAGAATCGCGGCCGCCACGCAGCCTTCCACCATGAATTCGACCTCGCAGCCCGTCGCCGAGCACGCCGCCCGGCGCCGCACCTTCGCCATCATCAGCCACCCGGACGCCGGCAAGACGACGCTCACCGAGAAGCTGCTGCTGTTCGGCGGCGCCATCCAGCTGGCCGGCACCGTCAAGGGCCGCAAGAGCGCCCGCCACGCGCACTCTGACTGGATGGCGATGGAGCAGGCGCGCGGCATTTCCGTGACGACCTCGGTGATGCAGTTTCCCTACCACGACTGCATCGTCAACCTGCTCGACACGCCGGGCCACGAGGACTTCTCGGAGGACACCTACCGCACGCTGACGGCGGTCGACTCGGCGCTCATGGTGATCGACGCGGCGCGCGGCGTGGAGCCGCGCACCATCAAGCTGATGGAAGTCTGCCGGCTGCGCGACACGCCGATCGTTACCTTCATCAACAAGCTCGACCGGGACAGCCGGCCGCCGCTGGAGCTGCTCGACGAGGTCGAGAAGGTGCTGCACCTGGCCTGCGCGCCGATCACCTGGCCGGTCGGCATGGGCCGCGAGTTCCGCGGCGTCTATCACCTGCTGGAGGATCGCTTCTATCTCTACAGCGGCCCCAAGGATCGCATCAGCGACATCGAGACCATCGACGGCCTGCACGCGGAAGGGCTCGAGGCGCGCCTCGGCCAGCCCTACCGCACGCTGCTCGAGGAGATCGAACTGCTGCAGATGGCCGGCACGGAGTTCGATCTCGCCGCCTATCGCGCGGCCAAGCTCACGCCGGTGTTCTTCGGCTCGGCCATCAACAACTTCGGCGTGCGCGAGCTGCTCAACGGCTTCGTCGCGTGGGCGCTGCCGCCGCAGCCGCGCGCCACCACCGCGCGGCTCGTCCAGCCCGACGAGGACAAGTTCTCCGGCTTCGTCTTCAAGATCCAGGCCAACATGGACCCGCTGCACCGCGACCGCGTCGCGTTCCTGCGCGTGTGCTCCGGCCACTACCACGACGGCCTGCATCCGTATTCGGTGCGGCTCGGCAAGGAGCTGCGCATCAACGGCGCGCTGACCTTCATGGCCGCCGAGCGCGAAGCCGTCACCGAGGCCTGGCCGGGCGACATCATCGGCCTGCACAACCACGGCACCATCGCCATCGGAGATTCCTTCAGCGAAGGCGAGGCTCTGCAGTTCACCGGCATCCCCAATTTCGCGCCCGAGCTGTTCCGCCGCGTCGTGCTCAAGGATCCGCTCAAGTCCAAGGCGCTCAACAAGGGGCTGGACCAGCTTTGCGAGGAGGGCGCGACGCAGGTCTACCGGCCGATCACGAACAACGACATCGTGCTCGGCGCCGTCGGCGTGCTGCAGTTCGACGTCGTCGAATCACGCCTGCAGAACGAGTACAACGTCCACGCCGCGTTCGCGCCCGAGACCATCCACACCGCGCGCTGGGTACACAGCGACGACGACGCGACGCTCGAGCAGTTCCGCGAGAAGAACGCGAACCGCCTCGCACTCGACCACGCCGGGGAGCTGGTCTACCTCGCTTCCAGCGCCGTCAACCTGCGCATGACGCAGGAGCGCTGGCCGGGCATCACTTTCGCGGACACGCGGGAGCAGCGCACCGGCTGACCGACAATCCTGATTCATCCGGCAAGAGGGCGCCGGCAGGAACACGATCTGCATGGACGACGGCATGACGGAAGCAGTTTCGACGCATGGCCGCCGAGAGCTTTGCACGGCGGCGATCGCGCTCCTGATCGTCGCGAGCTATCTCACGCTGCGCCCTTTCGGCGCGTATCCCGCGCAACTCGGCGCCTTTCTCGATCCGCATCTCGGTGGCCGGATCTGGCTGATCCCGCTCCTGTGGGTGGCGTTCGCGATGTACTGCGTGCGGCACGGGATGGCAGCATTTGCCACGCTCGCGTGGCTCGTGTTCCTCGCCTGCGTGGCGGCCGAGAGCGTGACCTTCGGGCCGTTGCACGCTTCCACCCTTGGCACGTACGCTGCGCTCTCGATCGTCACGAGCGGACTCGCCCTTGCCTTGGCGCGCGGTGGTCGACGCCTGCGCGTCGGTCCGCTCGGCGCGGCGGTTGGAACCCTGTTGGTCTGGGCGGTGCTGCTGGTGCCACTCGTCTACGTCGTCTACCGCGCCAGCTTCGGTAAGCCGGTGCGGGCGACCGCGCTGTACGCCATCTTCCAGACCAACAACGGCGAGGCCACAAGCTTCGTCCGCGACTTCATCCCGCATCAGTACCTGTGGGCGCTGCTTGTGTTCGCCGTCGTCGTCGCGCTGCTGGTGTGGTCTTTCACGCGTGGCCGTGCGCTGCAGGTACGCAAACGCTGGGTGGCCGCGCTTGCCGTCGTGGCCGTGGCGATGACGGCCGTCGGCGCACATTCGCTGGAGCTGCCCCGTTTCACGGTCGGCAGTGCGCTGCGCTACCCCCGGGACCTCGCCGTCTTCCAGGCGCTGCAGAAACGGCGCGCGGCGGGGCGGACGCCGGTTGTTGCGACGAAGGGCCACAGCGACGAAACCTATCTGCTGATCATCGGCGAGTCGCTCAACCGTGGACACATGGGTCTGTACGGTTACCTGCGCGATACCACGCCGCGGCTGGACAAGCTCGCCGCCGCGCATGAGGTGATCGTCTACCGGAACGCCTTCAGCAACCACACGCACACGATGCCGGTGCTGTCGTGGGCGCTGACGGAGGCCAACCAGTTCAATCACCGGCACTACTTCGACTCGCCGTCGATCATCAACCTTGCCAACGCCGCCGGCTTCACGACCTGGTGGCTCAGCAACCAGAACATGATCGGTGACTGGGACAATCTGGTGTCGATCCTGGCGCACGCCGCGAACCACCTCGTCAGCATCAACGGCAATATCGGCAAGACCACGCAGACCGAGGACTATGACGGCGCGCTGATCCCGTATCTGGAGAAAGCCGTAGCGGCGCCGGAAACGCGCGACAAGTTCATCGTCGTGCATTTGATGGGCAGCCACAGCGACTATTGCAAACGCTATCCGGCGCCCTTCGCCAGGTTCTCCGGGCCCCTCACGCAGGCAGTCTTCGGCGCGCGCATTGCCTCGCGGCCGCAGTTCTTCCGCGACGTCAACTGCTACGACAACAGCGTGCTGTACAACGATGACGTCGTCAGCCGGATGATCGACGTCCTCAAGCAACACGGCGGGGTGGCGGCTGCCATGTACTTCTCGGACCACGCGGACGACGTCTTCCGCCACCTTGGCCACAACTCGGCGCTGTTCACTTTCCGCATGGCCGGGATTCCGCTGCTGTTCTGGACTTCGCCGGAGTACGCCCAGCGCTATCCCGGCAAAGTGCGAGAGCTGCAGGCGCACAAGGATCTGATGTTCACGAACGATCTCGCATACGACACGCTGGCCGGCCTGGCAGGGATACACAGCGACACCACCGACCCGCAATTCGATCTGACCAGCAGTCGGTACCAGGAGAATCCGACGAAGGCGTTCACACTGCACGGTGAGATGCCGCTAGTGAGCGACAAGAACCACTTGTGGTGGGAGCCCTACAACGTCGAGGAGCTGAAGCGCATGGGAGATGCGGATCGCGTCATCCCGCACCGCGTGGACTCGATCGGCAAGCTCCACGACATATGGGCCGCTGGCTTCCGGTCCTTTGAAGTCGATGCGATGTACGACGCTGCGTCCGGAGATTTTGTTGTGGGGCACGATGAGCCGACGCGGGGCGCGCCGTTCACCACGTTCCTGGAATCGGTGCCGGTAGCGCGGATAGGGAAGATCTGGTTCGATCTCAAGAATCTCGATGCGGGCAACCACGTCGCGGTGCTCGCGGCGCTGGACGCGCTCGACCAGCGCTATCACCTGAAG
>DASVGQ010000157.1:0-2892 GCA_036379455.1 Nevskiaceae bacterium | reverse complement strand
GCGTCGCCACGTGCCCGCCGAATACCCAGCGCCCCCACAGGCGCGGCACGTCTTCATACAGGCGAGCGATGCGCGACAGGCCGCCTCCCAGCACGACCACCTGCGGGTCCAGCAGATTGATGACCGCAGCGAGCGCGCGCGCCAGTCGGTCCTCATAACGCGCAAGCGTGACGAGCGCCGCGGCGTCGCGCGCCTGCGCGCGCCGCACGATTTCCTCGCCCGACGCGGCTATCCCCGTCCTGCGCGCATGGTCGGCGGCCAGCCCGACCCCCGACAGCCAGGTCTCGATGCAGCCAGCCTGGCCGCACCAGCAGGCCGGTCCCCCGACCTCGCCCCACTCCGCGCGCGGCCAAGGCAGCGGATTGTGGCCCCACTCGCCGGCGCCGCCGCGCGCACCGTCGACGACATCACCACCCACCGCAAGCGCGCCGCCTACGCCGGTGCCGAGGATCACCGCGAACCCGGGCGTGGCACCAGCCGCCGCGCCGCCCCGGAGCTCGGACACCGCCAAGCAGTTCGCGTCGTTGGCGAGCTTCACCGCCCGGTGCAGCGCCGTGGCGAGGTCGTGCGCCAGCGGCCGGCCGTTCAGGCAGGTGGAGTTCGCGTTCATCACGAGGCCATCGATCGCAATCGTGCCGGGATGGCCGACCCCGACCGGCAGCTCGCGCCTGTCGACGCATCCTTCCAGGGTCGCCACCAATTCCGCCACGGCTTGCACGGTAGCCGCATAGTCGCCCCTCGGCGTGGCGACGCGGCGCGCGGCGAGCTCGGTGCCGTCTTCCGCGAGCACCACGCCGGCGATCTTCGTGCCCCCGAGGTCGATGCCGATGCGCATGCCGATCCCTTCGTTCCTTGATTCAAGGTTAGCGCCGTATGCGGATGCGGCGGCCCGAGATATCTCCGCAACGTCGGGCGCAGCCGAGGCCTGCGCTAAACTCGAAGCGGCGAGCGCGGAGACCTCCGCAGGAGATGGCAGCAATGGAAAGCGCATGGCCCTACCGCACGGCACTGGTCACGGGCGCGTCGAGCGGCATCGGCGCGGCGCTCGCGCAGGAACTGGCGCAGCGCGGCTGTGATCTGGTGCTGGTGGCGCGCTCGGAGGAGCGCCTGCAGCAGCGCGCCGAGACGCTGCGGGCGACGCACGGTCATCGCGTGGAAGTCGTCGCCACGGATCTCACCAAGGGCGCCCCTGGCTCCCGGCTCGCCAGCGCGGTAGCCAAGCTCGGGATGGAGATCGACCTGCTCGTCAACAACGCCGGCTTCGCGAGCTCCGGCAGCTTCGCCGCGATCGACGCCAGACGCGAGCGCGAGGAGATCGCGCTCAACGCGACCGCGGTCGTCGACGTCAGCCACGCCTTCCTGCCGGACATGCTCGCCGCGGGGCGCGGCGCGATCCTCAACATGGCCTCGCTGGCCGCCTTCCAGGCGGTGCCCTACATGACGGTCTACGCCGCGACAAAGGCCTTCGTGCTGTCCTTCTCCACCGGGCTGTGGGCCGAAGTCCACGACCGCGGGGTGCACGTCATGGCCGTCTGCCCGGGGCCGGTCAATACGCCCTTCTTCGCCAGCAGCGGCCAGAAGAGCCCGCTGGACCGGCTGCCAGGCATGCTGGTGCTGGAAGCCGACGCGGTCGCGCGCGGCAGCGTCGAGGCGTTGCTGCGCAAACAGATGGTCTACACGCCCGGTGCCGCCAACCGCCTGCAGCAGACCATCAGCTCGCCGCTCGTACCGCGCAGCCTGATGGCGCGGGTCGCGGCGCGCATGCTCAAGCACGAAGTCGGCTGAAGCTCCCGGACATCCGCCGCCGTGTGCGTTCGCGTGCACAGCAGGTTGCTGGACAAATTCTCGCGGAGCGGAGCGGCGTTGCGTCGCTTGCACGCACGAGCATGGTGCAGGTGGGCTGGAACGGATCGCTTCGCACCGGCCGAACCAGGTCGCCGCAACCCCTTCGGGCCATCGGTCGCTTCGGCGCCGGCCGGCCCGCTGAGCCATCTCGCCACGCTTCTTCTGCTGTGCGCCTTGTTATGCGCACCGCCGCTGGCCACGGCGCAGGCGCCAGCGGCTGGCGCCGACGACGGCGACGTCCTGGCGGTCGGCGTCAAGATCGCCCCGCCCTTCGTCATCAAGGAAGGCGACCGCTATACCGGGCTCGCGATCGAGGTCTGGGAAGCCGCCGCCAAGGAGCACCATTGGCGCTACCGCTTCCGGCAGTTCGATCTCGCCGGGCTGCTCGCGGCCACGCGCGACGGGCAGATCGCCGCGGGGCTCGGCGCGGTGACAGCAACCGCCGAGCGTGAACGCCACATGGACTTCAGTCACACGCTGGTCAGCTCAGGGCTCGCCATTGCGGTGGCACGCAACCCCACGCCGGGATGGATGGCCATGCTGCAGGCGCTCACGACGCCGGGCTTCCTCGCCGGAGCCGGCGGCCTGCTGCTGGTGCTGCTGATCGTGGCCACCCTCATGTGGGCCTTCGAACGGCGCGGCAACCCGGCGCAGTTCAACCGCGGGCCGGCGCGCGGCATCGGTTCCGGCCTGTGGTGGGCCGGCGTGACGGCGGCCACGGTCGGCTACGGCGACAAGATTCCACGCTCGTTGCCGGGACGCCTGGTGGCGCTCGCGTGGATGTTCATCGCACTGGTCGCAGTCTCCGCCTTCACCGCGACCATTACCACGGCGCTCACGGTCGAGCATCTGGAAGGACGCGTGCGCAGCCCAAGCGATCTGCCCTACGCGCGCGTGGCGACCGTCGCCGGCACCACCAGCGCGCAGTGGCTCGCCGAACACCACATCGCCTTTACCGCAGCCGCGTCCGCCGAACAGGCGCTCATCGAGCTGCGCGAGGGGCACGTGGACGCCGTCGTCTACGACGCGCCGCTGCTCAGCTACCTG
>DASVGQ010000156.1:0-12395 GCA_036379455.1 Nevskiaceae bacterium | reverse complement strand
CGAACTTGTCCGCGCTCAGCTTCGTCAACGCCGCCGTCAACGTGGTCTTCCCGTGATCCACGTGACCTATCGTCCCAACATTCACGTGCGGCTTCTTCCGCTCATACTTCTCTTTCGACATCGAACGTTACCTTGCAGTGTGAGGTTCGAGGATTGACGGGACCGCGTCAGGCGGCCTTCTTCGAGAGACCCGCGGCGACGTTGGCCGGGGTCTCTTGGTACTTCTTGAATTCCATGCTGTAGGTGGCGCGACCCTGGCTCAACGAGCGCACGGTGGTGGAATAGCCGAACATCTCGGCCAGCGGCACCTCCGCCTTGATCGCCTTCACGGCGCCGACGTCCTCCATGCCGAGGATCATCCCGCGGCGCCGGTTGAGATCGCCCATCACGTCGCCCATGTACTCTTCCGGCGTCTCGACTTCCACCGCCATGATCGGCTCGAGGATCACCGGCCTCGCCTTCGCGGCACCTTCCTTGAAGCCCATGGAAGCCGCGATCTTGAACGCCATCTCGTTCGAGTCGACGTCGTGGTACGAACCATCGAACACGGTCACCTTCACGTCGACGACCGGATAGCCGGCAACCACGCCGTTTTTCATGGCTTCCTGGACGCCCTTGTCGATGGCCGGGATGTATTCCTTGGGAACCACGCCGCCGACGATCGCGTTGACGAACTCGTAGCCCTTGCCAGGCTCCTGCGGTTCAAGGCGCAGCCAGCAGTCGCCGTACTGCCCGCGGCCGCCCGACTGTCGTACGAACCTACCCTCCGCTTCCACCGTATCGCGGATCGTCTCGCGATAGGCCACCTGCGGCGCCCCCACGTTCGCATCGACGTGGAACTCGCGGCGCATGCGCTCGACCAGCACTTCCAGATGCAGCTCGCCCATGCCCGAGATGATCGTCTGACCGGTCTCGTCGTCCGTCTTCACGCGAAACGACGGATCCTCCTGCGCGAGCTTGTTGAGCGCGATGCCCATCTTCTCCTGATCCGCCTTGGTCTTCGGTTCCACGGCCTGGCTGATCACCGGATCGGGGAAGGTCATGCGCTCGAGGATGATTCGAGCATTGTTGGCCGACAGCGTCGTGCCGGTGAAGACTTCCTTGAGGCCCACGCAGGCGCCGATGTCACCGGCCCGCACCTCCTTGATCTCCTTGCGCTCGTTGGCGTGCATCTGCAGCAGTCGCCCGATGCGTTCGTTCTTGCCGTCACGCGAGTTGATGACGCTGTCGCCCGAATTGAGCACGCCTGAATACACGCGGATGAAGGTCAGCTGCCCTACGTAGGGGTCGGTCATCACCTTGAACGCCAGCGCCGCGAAGGGTTCGTCGTCTGACGGATGGCGCTCAAGCACCTTTGACTCGTCGTCGACGTCCGTTCCCTTGACGGGCGGCACATCGACCGGCGACGGCAGATATTCCACGACCGCATCGAGCAACGCCTGTACGCCCTTGTTCTTGAAGGCAGTACCACACAGCATCGGCACGATCTCGAGATTGACCGTGCGCTCGCGAAGGCCGGCCTTGATTTCATCCTCCGTCAGGTCGCCGTGCTCGAGGTACTTGTTCATCAGCTCCTCGTTGGCTTCGGCAGCGGCCTCGACCATCTTCTCGCGCCACTTCGCGGCTTCTTCCTGCAGCTCCGCCGGGATGTCCTCGTAGATAAAGGTGACGCCCTGGTCTTCCTCGTTCCAGACGATGGCCTTCATCTTCACCAGATCGACCACGCCCTGGAAATGGTCCTCGGCGCCGACCGGAATCTGGATCGGTACGCCGTTGCCCTTCAACCGATCGTGGATGTGCTCCCGCACACGCAGGAAGTTGGCCCCCACGCGGTCCATCTTGTTGACGAAAGCCAGCCGCGGCACGTGGTAACGCTCGGCTTGCCGCCAGACCGTCTCCGACTGGGGCTGCACGCCGCTCACGGCGTCGTAGACCATCACCGCGCCGTCGAGCACGCGCATCGAACGCTCGACCTCGATGGTGAAATCGACGTGTCCCGGAGTGTCGATGATGTTGATCCGGTGCTGTTCGAACTGGTGCCCCATGCCGCGCCAGAAACAGGTCGTCGCGGCGGACGTGATCGTGATGCCACGTTCCTGCTCCTGCTCCATCCAGTCCATCGTCGCCGCGCCATCATGGGTCTCACCCATCTTGTGGTTCACGCCGGTATAGAACAGGATGCGCTCGGTCGTCGTCGTCTTGCCGGCATCGATGTGCGCGGAAATACCGATGTTGCGATAGCGCTCGATGGGGGTGGTGCGGGGCACGGCTCAGTCCTCTCGAAGATGAAGGCGAATGCAGACGATCGCCGGGTTTACCAGCGGAAGTGCGAGAAGGCCTTGTTGGCTTCCGCCATGCGGTGCGTGTCCTCACGCTTCTTGACCGCAGCCCCGCGGTGATCCGAGGCGTCCAGCAGTTCCGCGGCCAAGCGGTCGACCATGTTCTTCTCGCCGCGCGCGCGCGCGGCGTCGATGATCCAGCGCATCGCCAGCGTAGTGCGACGCACCGCGCGGACTTCCACGGGCACCTGATA
This sequence comes from Nevskiaceae bacterium, assembly GCA_036379455.1. Lineage (GTDB taxonomy): Bacteria > Pseudomonadota > Gammaproteobacteria > Nevskiales > Nevskiaceae > SCRT01. The sequence continues at coordinate 9,862 of DASVGQ010000156.1, read as the reverse complement.
GGTCGCACCGCCGACGCGCCGTGACTTGACCTCGACCATCGGACGCACGTTGTCGAACGCGCTTTCCAGCACCGTGACGGGCTCCTCCGTATGCTTCTTCTCGATGATCTGGTCCAACGCGCCGTAGACGATGCGCTCGGCGGTCGCCTTCTTGCCGCGCTCCATCACCATGTTCATGAACTTGCTGACGAGCTCGCTCTTGTACTTGGGATCCGGGAGGATCGGACGACGCTCTGGGGTGCGGCGACGGGCCATGGATGAACCTCTGTATTGCTTTCGTGCCGCGTCACGTACCGCACGACGGCGTGTGTGTGAATACCTGGGATGTGCAGGGCTGCGAGCGCTATCGAAAGCGCGTCACCGGCACGCCGCAATCCGCGTCAGGAGCCACCTTTCGGGCGCTTGGCGCCGTACTTCGACCGCCCTTGGCGCCGCTTGTCTACCCCCGACGCGTCCAGCGCGCCGCGGATCGTGTGGTACCGCACGCCCGGCAGATCCTTGACGCGGCCGCCCCGGATCATCACCACCGAGTGTTCCTGCAGGTTGTGCCCTTCGCCGCCGATGTAGCTGGTTACTTCAAAACCGTTCGTCAGGCGAACGCGTGCCACCTTCCGCAGCGCCGAGTTGGGCTTTTTGGGGGTCGTCGTGTAGACGCGTGTGCACACGCCCCGCTTCTGCGGACATCCCGTCAACGCCGGGACCTTGTCCTTCGCGGCCTTGCTCCTGCGTCCGTGGCGGACCAGCTGATTGATGGTAGGCACTGCTTACCTTCTGGATTCGTGGAAAAGCGTGAAACCCGCGGACCGACCAGATCAACTCGGCCGGCCCGCGGGGGCGCATATGCTAATAAGCGCCTTAGGGCACGTCAACCGAAACAGCGTCGCTGCTTCACTCGTCGTCGGAGCCGTCCCCGGCTTCCTCGCCATTGGCGGCAGCCGGCACGGTTTCTGCCGCAGCGGTCACAGGCACCTGCGTGGTACCGGCGCCCTCGAACACTTCGCTGATGACGTCCGCCGTAGCCGTCGAGGCAACGCCGAGCCCCTCAAGCAGCCCGGCGCCACGGCTGCGCCTGCGCTGCTCGTGATGCGCGAGCCCGGTACCGGCGGGAATGAGCCGGCCGACGATCACGTTCTCCTTCAGCCCGCGCAGGTCATCGCGCGACCCGCGTACGGACGCCTCCGTGAGGACCCGGGTGGTCTCCTGGAAGGACGCCGCCGAAATGAAGGACTCCGTGGACAGGCTAGCTTTCGTGATGCCCAGCAGGAGCCGCTCGAAGCGCGCCGGCGCATGGCCGGCCTTCTGCGCCTTCGCGCTCTCTTCCTGCGCCGCGACCAATTCCGCCTGCTCGCCGCGCAGCAGCGAAGTATCGCCCGAGTCGGTGATCTCCACCTTGCGCAGCATCTGCCGGATGATCGTTTCGATGTGCTTGTCGTTGATCTTCACGCCCTGCAGGCGGTAGACGTCCTGGATCTCCTTGACGAGGTGGTCCGCCAGTGCCGCCACGCCGCGCAGGCGAAGGATGTCGTGCAGGCTCGGCTCGCCGTCGGAAATCACTTCGCCGAGCGATACCTGCTCGCCCTCGAAGACCGTGATGTGCGTCCACTTCGGAATCAGCTGCTCGACCTCGTTGCCGTCGGTGTCGACGATCTTGATGCGCTGCTTGCCCTTGGTCGGTTGCCCGAAACGCACCGTGCCGCTGGCCTCGGCCAGCACCGCCGGGTCCTTCGGCTTGCGCGCCTCGAACAGGTCGGCCACGCGCGGAAGGCCGCCGGTGATGTCACGCGACTTGGAAGCCTTCTGCGGAATGCGGGCGATGACGTCTCCCACGCCCACTTCGGCCCCGTCGTCGACGCTCACGATGGCGTGAGGCGGCAGCGCATAGGCGGCCGGGATGTCCGTGCCGGTGAAGGAGAGCTGCTCGCCGTTGTCGCCCAGCAGGCTGACCACCGGGCGCAGATCCTTGCCGACGCTGCCGTGCGCCTTGAGGTCCGTGACCACGAGGGTGGTCATGCCGGTGATGTCGTCAGATTCGTGCGTGACGGTGATGCCGTCCTCGAAGTCCTCGAAGCGCACATGGCCCGATATCTCCGTGACGATCGGGTGCGTGTGCGCGTCCCAGCGCGCCAGCCGCTGCCCTGCCTCCACCTTGTCGCCGTCGGCCACCAGCACCGCCGAGCCGTAGGGGATCTTGTAGCGCTCACGCTCGCGGCCGTTCGCGTCGACCACGCCGAGCTCGCCTGTACGAGACACCGCAATGCGATGCCCGTCGCGGTTCGTCACCGCCTTGACGTTGTGCTCGCGGATCGTGCCGCCCGCCCGTGCATCGACGCCGTCCACCGCCACCGACCGCGAAGCTGCACCGCCGACGTGGAAGGTGCGCATGGTCAGCTGCGTGCCGGGTTCACCGATCGATTGCGCGGCGATGACGCCCACCGCCTCGCCGATGTTGACCCGATGCCCGCGCGCCAGATCGCGCCCGTAACACTGGGCGCAGATGCCGAAGGGCATTTCGCAGGTGATCGGCGAACGGACCCAGACCTCGTCGACAGCCAGCTCCTCGAGCCGATCTACCCACCGCTCGTCGAGCAGCGTGCCCGCCGGAATGGCGACCTCGTCGCTGCCAGGAACGTGTACGTCGCGCAGCAGCGTGCGGCCGAGAACGCGCTCGCGCAGCGGCTCGAGCACGTCACCGCCTTCGACGATGGAGCGCATCAGCAGCCCGTGTTCGGTGCCGCAGTCCTGGCCCGTGATCACGACGTCCTGCGCAACGTCCACCAGCCGTCGCGTCAGGTAGCCCGAGTTGGCGGTCTTGAGCGCCGTGTCGGACAGACCCTTACGGGCGCCGTGCGTCGAGATGAAGTACTGCAGGACGTTCAGCCCTTCACGGAAGTTCGCCGTGATCGGCGTCTCGATGATCGACCCGTCCGGCTTGGCCATCAGGCCACGCATGCCGGCAAGCTGGCGGATCTGGGCGGCCGAACCACGGGCGCCCGAGTCGGCCATCATGAATACCGAGTTGAAGGACGGCTGTGTCGCCTGCTTGCCGTCGCGCGTCGTGACCTGCTCGGTGCTGATCTTGGCCATCATCGCCTTGGCGACGTCGTCGTTGGCCTTGGACCAGATGTCGACGACGTGGTTGTAGCGTTCGGACTGCGTCGTCAGGCCTTGGCTGTACTGCTCGCCGACTTCCTTGACCTGTGCCTCTGCCGCCTCAACGATCGCGGTCTTCTCTTCCGGCACCATGATGTCGTCGATGCAGAAGCTGATGCCCGACCGCGTCGACATCGCGAAGCCGGTGTACATCAGCTGGTCGGCGAACACGACGGTGTCCTTGTTCGCCGTGTGGCGATAGACCCAGTTGATGGAGGCGCTGATGGCCTTCTTCGACATTGTCCGGTTGACGATGTCAAAGGGCACGCCTTCCGGCAGGATCTCGGACAGCAGCGCGCGACCGACCGTGGTGTCGACGATGTGCGTCAGTGGGTCGAAGTGGACGCTGGCGTCGGCATCGACACGTTCAACGTAGTCGTGCATCCGCACGCGCACCTTGGCCTGCAGGTCGACCTTTCCGCTACCGTAAGCGCGATGCACTTCCTCGACGTCCGAGAACACCATGCCCTCGCCCTTGGCGCCGATGCGCTCGCGGCTCATCCAGTACAGACCGAGTACCACGTCCTGCGACGGCACGATGATCGGGTCGCCGTTGGCGGGGCTGAGGATGTTGTTCGTCGACATCATCAGCACGCGGGATTCCAGCTGCGCCTCCAGCGACAGCGGCACATGGATCGCCATCTGGTCGCCGTCGAAGTCGGCGTTGAAGGCCGTGCATACGAGCGGGTGCAGCTGGATGGCCTTGCCTTCGATCAGGATCGGCTCGAAGGCCTGGATGCCGAGGCGATGCAAGGTCGGCGCGCGGTTGAGCAGCACCGGATGTTCCTTGATGCACTCCTCGAGCGCATCCCAGACCTCCGGTTCCTCGCGTTCGACCATCTTTTTTGCCGCCTTGATGGTGGTGGCGATGCCGAGCCGCTGCAGGCGTGAGAAGACGAAGGGCTTGAACAGCTCCAGCGCCATCTTCTTCGGCACGCCGCACTGGTGCAGCTTGAGCGCCGGACCGACGGTGATGACGGAGCGCCCCGAGTAGTCCACGCGCTTGCCGAGCAGGTTCTGGCGGAAACGCCCCTGCTTGCCCTTGATCATGTCGGACAACGACTTCAGCGCACGCTTGTTGGTGCCGGTGATCGCACGGCCGCGGCGACCGTTGTCGATCAACGCGTCGACGGATTCCTGCAGCATGCGCTTCTCATTGCGCACGATGATGTCCGGCGCACCGAGTTCGAGCAGGCGCTTGAGGCGATTGTTGCGGTTGATGACGCGCCGATAGAGGTCGTTGAGATCCGACGTCGCGAAACGTCCCCCGTCGAGCGGCACCAGCGGACGCAGATCGGGTGGCAGCACCGGCAGCACCGTCAGGATCATCCACTCCGGCTTGTTGTGCGAAGCCATCAGGTGCTCGATGAGCTTGAGGCGCTTGCCGAGCTTCTTGATCTTGGTCTGCGAGCCGGTCGCGCCGATATCCGCGCGCAGCTTGGCCGCCTCCTTGGGCAAATCGATGGCCTTGAGCAGGTCGCGCACGGCCTCGGCGCCCATGCGGGCGTCGAAGTCATCGCCGTAGGTTTCCACCGCTTCCAGGTACTGCTCCTCCGTCATCAGCGCGCCGCGCTCGAGCGGCGTGAGCCCCGGGTCGACGACGATATAGGCCTCGAAGTACAGCACCCGCTCGATCGCCCGCAGCGGCATGTCGAGCAGCAGGCCGATGCGGCTCGGCAACGACTTCAGGAACCAGATGTGCGCCACCGGGCTGGCAAGCTCGATGTGGCCCATGCGCTCGCGGCGCACCTTGGAGACGGTGACCTCCACGCCGCACTTCTCGCACACGACGCCGCGGTGCTTGAGGCGCTTGTACTTGCCGCACAGGCACTCGTAGTCCTTGATCGGCCCGAAGATCTTCGCGCAGAACAACCCGTCGCGCTCCGGCTTGAAGGTCCGATAGTTGATGGTCTCCGGCTTCTTGACTTCGCCGAAGGACCATGAACGGATCTTCTCTGGAGACGCCAGGCTGATGTGGATGGCGTCGAAGTCCTCGAGGTCTTCCGTCGGCCGGATCAAGTTGAAGTAGTCAGTCATTGCTTTGCTCCGTTCTGTGGTCGGGGCGCCCGCGCGGCGCGTCCGGCCACTGGATCATGTGTTCCGCGGCAGTCGATCCCGTCGCACTCAGCCGTTGTCCTGCTCGAGCTCGATGTCGAGGCCGAGGGACCGGATTTCCTTGATCAGCACGTTGAAGGATTCGGGCATCCCCGCCGTCATGCGGTGGTCGCCATCGACGATCGACTTGTACATGCGCGTCCGCCCCGTCGTGTCGTCCGACTTCACCGTCAGCATTTCCTGCAGGGTGTAGGCGGCGCCGTAGGCCTCCAGCGCCCAGACCTCCATCTCGCCGAAACGCTGGCCGCCAAACTGGGCCTTGCCGCCGAGCGGCTGCTGAGTCACCAGCGAGTACGGGCCCGTCGAACGCGCGTGCATCTTGTCGTCGACCAGGTGGTTGAGCTTGAGCATGTACATGTAGCCCACCGTCGCGTCGCGATCGAAGGGCTCGCCCGTGCGACCGTCCGTCAGGCGCACCTGCCCCGACTGCGGCAGCCCGGCCAGTTCGAGCATTTCCTTGATCTCGGCCTCCGTTGCGCCGTCGAACACCGGCGTCGCCGTCGGCACGCCGTTCACCAGGTTGTGCGCCAGCTCGGTGATCTCGTGGTCGCTCAGGCTGTCGAGGTCGACGTCGACCGCCCCGCGCGTGGCGTAGGCCTTCGCGAGGAACGCGCGCAGCTCACCCATGGCCTTGTGCTGCTCCAGCAGGTCCTGGATGCGCCGCCCGAGCTCGTGGGCGGCCCAGCCCAGATGCACTTCCAGCAGATGGCCGATGTTCATGCGGCTCGGCACGCCCAGCGGATTGAGCACGATGTCGACCGGCGTCCCGTCGGGCATGTAAGGCATGTCCTCCACTGGAACAATGCGCGATACCACGCCCTTGTTGCCGTGTCGACCCGACATCTTGTCGCCCGGCTGGATGTGGCGCTTCACCGCCAGATAGACCTTGACGGTCTTCAGCACACCCGGCGACAGCTCGTCGCCCGCCGTGATCTTGCGTTTCTTCTCTTCGAAGCGCTTGTCGAAGGCCGTGCGTTGCTGCTTGATCTGCTTGGCCGCGCGCTCCAGCTGCGACTGCGCCGCCTCGTCGCGCAGGCGGACCTCGAACCACTGCTCGCGTTCCAGCCCGTCCAGGTACTCTGCCGTCACGGCCGCGCCCTTCTTGAGCTTGGCCGGACCGCCGTCCACCACCTGGTCGATGAGCAGACGCCGCATGCGGTCATAGATGTCGTCCTCGAAGATGCGCAGCTGATCGTCGAGATCCTTGCGGACGTCGGCCAGCTCGCTTTCCTCGATGGACAGCGCGCGCTTGTCCTTCTTCGTGCCCTCGCGCGTAAATACGCGCACGTCGATGACCGTGCCGTCCAGTCCAGCCGGGACGCGCAGCGACGTGTCCTTCACGTCCGACGCCTTGTCGCCGAAGATGGCGCGCAGCAGCTTCTCTTCCGGCGTCAGCTGAGTCTCGCCCTTCGGCGTGACCTTGCCGACAAGGATGTCGCCGGCCTTGACCTCCGCGCCGATGTAGACAATCCCTGAATCGTCCAGCTTGCGCAGGGCGGATTCATTCACGTTCGGGATATCCGCCGTGATTTCCTCATGCCCCAGCTTGGTTTCGCGCGCCACGCAGGCGAGCTCTTCAATATGTACCGTCGTGAAGCGATCTTCTTCTGCCACTCGTTCTGAGAGCAGGATCGAATCCTCGAAGTTCAATCCGTTCCACGGCATGAAGGCCACGAGGATGTTCTGGCCAAGCGCCAGCTCACCCATGTCCGTCGCCGAGCCGTCCGCCAGCACGTCGCCGCGGGCGATCACGTCGCCCGGCGACACGCACGGCCGCTGGTTGATGCAGGTGTTCTGGTTGGAACGCGTGTACTTCGTCAAGTTGTAGATGTCGACGCCCGGCTCGCCCTCTACCGTCTCCTCGTCGTTGACCCGCACGACGATGCGCGACGCGTCCACCTTGTCGACGCGCCCGCCGCGCTTGGCGGTCAGCGCCACGCCGGAGTCGATCGCCACGCGCCGCTCCATGCCGGTGCCGACCAGCGGCTTCTCGTTGCGCAGCGTCGGCACCGCCTGGCGCTGCATGTTCGCGCCCATCAATGCGCGGTTGGCGTCGTCATGCTCGAGAAACGGAATCAGCGCCGCCGCCACCGACACGATCTGCCGCGGAGACACGTCCATGTACTGGACGTGATCCGGCGCCATCATCGTGAACTCGTTCTGGAAGCGCACCGAAATCAGATCGTCCTGGAAGGCGCCGTCGGCCGTCAGCGTGGCGTTGGCCTGCGCGATGACAAAACGTCCTTCCTCGATCGCCGACAGGTACTCGATCTGCTTCGTGACGTGTCCGTCCACGACCTTGCGGTAGGGGGTTTCCAGGAAACCGTAGTCGTTGGTGCGCGCGTAGCACGCCAGCGAGTTGATGAGCCCGATGTTCGGGCCTTCCGGTGTCTCGATCGGGCACACGCGCCCGTAGTGCGTGGGATGCACATCGCGCACCTCGAAGCCGGCGCGTTCACGCGTCAGTCCGCCCGGGCCGAGCGCCGAGATACGGCGCTTGTGGGTGACCTCCGAGAGCGGATTGTTCTGGTCCATGAACTGCGACAGCTGGGAGGAGCCGAAGAACTCCTTCACGGCAGCCGCCACAGGCTTGGAATTGATCAGATCCTGCGGCGTGAGGTTGTCCGCCTCGGCGAGCGCCAGGCGTTCACGCACGGCGCGCTCCACGCGGATGAGACCGGTGCGGAATACGTTTTCCGCCATCTCGCCCACCGCGCGGATGCGCCGGTTGCCGAGATGGTCGATGTCATCGGTGATCTGCTCGCCGTTGCGGATGGCAATGATCTCGCGCACGACGTCGCACAGGTCCGAGGCTTCTCCGTACTTGTCGACCAGCTCCTTGGCCAGCGCGTCCTTCGGCCGCGAAGACAGATAGCGGTGGTCATAGAGAATACCCGGGCCCGTGACATCGTCGCGGCGCAGCCGGCGGTTGAACTTCATGCGACCGACGTTCGACAGGTCGTAGCGCTCGGGCGCGAAGAACAGGTTGTGGAACAGCGTTTCCGCCGCGTCCTTGGCAGGCGGTTCGCCCGGCCGGATCATGCGGTAGATCTCGACCAGCGCCTCGAGCCGCGTATGCGTCGGGTCGACGCGCAGCGTGCTCGAGATGTACGGGCCGTTGTCCAGATCGTTGACATAGAGCGTCGGGATATCCTTGACACCCGCGGCGCGAAAGGCAGTCAGATGCTCCTCGGTCAGCTCGGTATTCGCGGGCGCCAGCACCTCGCCGCTTTCCGCGTCCACGACGTCGCGCGCGACCGTCGAGCCGACCAGGAACTCGTCGCTCACTTCGAAGCTGCTGATGTTCGCGTCGTTCATGAGACGGACATGACGCGCCGTGACCAGCTTGCCCATCTCGACGATGACCTGATCCCCGACCTTGATCTCGAAGGGCGCCTTCTCGCCCTTCAGCCGCTCCGGCTCGAGGGTCACGTGCGCGCCGTGCTCCTCGAGCTGGAAGATGCTGATGTCGTGGAACATCTCCAGCATTTCCGTATCGTCGTAGCCGAGCGCACGCAGCAACACCGTGGCCGGCAGCTTGCGGCGTCGGTCGATGCGCACGTAGAGGTTGTCCTTCGGGTCGAACTCGAAATCCAGCCACGAGCCGCGGTAAGGGATGATCCGCGCCGAGTACAGCAGCTTGCCGGAGCTGTGGGTCTTGCCCTTGTCGTGGTCGAAGAACACGCCGGGCGAGCGATGCAGCTGGGAGACGATCACCCGCTCCGTCCCGTTGACGATGAAGGTGCCGGTGTCCGTCATGCGCGGCATCTCGCCCATGTAGATTTCCTGTTCGCGGATGTCCTTGACCTTCTTCTCCTTCGACTCGCGGTCGAAGATCACGAGGCGCGTCACCACCTTCAGCGGCGCCGCATAACTCAGGCCGCGGATACGGCATTCACGCTCGTCAAAGGCCGGCGTGTCGAGGCGATAGCTGACGTACTCGAGCTGTGCCGCACCGTTGTAGGACACCATCGGAAACGCCGACAGAAAGGCCTCGTGCAGCCCCGTGGCGGCCCGTTTGTGCGGCGGGACGCCCGCCTGCAGAAACAGGCGATAGGAATCGATCTGCGTGGCAAGCAGGTAAGGCACCGGAAGGACCTCCGGTTGCTTGCTGAAATCCTTGCGGATGCGCTTCTTCTCGGTAAACGAGTAGGCCATGATTCAACCTCGCAAATAAATCAAACCGCTCCCGCACGCACGGGCCGTGGGGGAGTGCATGGGCATGACGCAGGCCATGCCGATGCATTCGTCCGGCATTGCGGCACAAAGGCGGCGGGCAAAATCCTGCGAACGCGCACGGACGAGCCTGCACGCCGTCTGTCGACGGCGTGCAGGCCGGGTCCCGCAGACGTTCGTGTGCAACAAGGACGCCGGATTACTTGAGCTCCACCTTGGCGCCGGCTTCCTCGAGCTTCTTCTTCAACTCTTCGGCGTCCTTCTTGGAGACTCCTTCCTTGACGGTGGCCGGAGCACTCTCGACCAGATCCTTCGCTTCCTTCAGGCCCAGAGTCGTGACTTCGCGAACCGCCTTGATGACCTTCACCTTGTTGTCGCCGAAGGCGGTCAACACCACCGTGAACTCGGTCTGCTCCTCGGC
>DASVGQ010000155.1:0-22905 GCA_036379455.1 Nevskiaceae bacterium | reverse complement strand
CGGACCGCGGCTATGTGCTCGAGGTCGGCCGGCTCAAGCATGAGGGCTCGTCGGCGGAGCTGCTCGATTCCCCCGTGATCCAGGCAGCCTATCTCGGCAGCAAGGCCTGAGCGAAGCCTGCGCGACCCGCGAAGGACTAGGGGCGCATGCGGCCTGCCGGCGGGCGGGGCGAGGCGGGCGGTGGCGTGCGCATGCGCGTGACGAGCGCAAGGCAGGCCATCACGAGGACGATGCCGAGCCAGCCGCTGGCCGACAGGCTCTCGTGCACGATGGTGACGGCCAGAACCGTCGCGACGGCTGGCTCCAGCAGAGAAACGGCCGTGGCGAGGCTGGCGGAAATACGCGCCAGCCCGTGTCCGAAGAAGCGATAGCCGATGTACATCGGCACGATCGCCATGTACAGGCCGACGCCGAGGTTGCGCCATGAAGCGAGAAACGGCGCCCCGGTGGCCAGCAGCACCGGGACAAGCAGCAGCCCGCCGAGGCCGAAGGTCGCGCCCATTGCGGCATCGCGCGGCGCGCCGCGCAGCATCATGCTGCGCGCGGTCCACGTGTACAGCGCGTAGCTGAAGCCGGCGCCCAGCGCCAGCACGGCGCCGATGGCCATGCCGCTCGCGCTGGTCACGAGCTGGGGTGAACGGGTGCCGGCGAGCGACAGCAGGACGATTCCGCACACGCCGAGGAGCACGCCGATCGCCCATTGGAGGGTGGGCCGGAAGCTGCCGGCGCGCCACTCGATGAGGGCTGCCAGCGGCGGAGACGAGCCGATCGACACGACCGTCCCCGTCGCCACGCCCGCCAAACGCATCGACGAATAGAACAGTAGCGGGTAGACGGCGACCGCGACGGCGCCCAGTGCCAACAGTCGGCGTTGGGCTTTGAGCACGTCGCGTGATTGCGCCAGCGCGCGCCGCGCGTGGAACGCCTGCAGCAGCCCGCCGATGCCCATGGCCGACGCGCCGATGGCAAGCGGACCGACGGCCGGCGCGAAGGTCGCCGCCGTGCCGGTCGTCCCCCATAGCAGCGAAGCGACGACGACGGTGCCGACGCCCAGCAGCTTCCCGGAGTCGACGGGAGGACTCACCGGCGCGCCGTCCCGCGCGACGGACCGGCGTGTCTGCGGCACCGCCCGGCGCGCGCGATGCCACCGGTGCCACTCGGCGCCCGCGCTTCGTCCGCGGCGCGGTGCGCGTCCGCGTTGCTCACCAACGGGGCCTTGGCGCAGGCGTGAGCTCGTCAGCCGCCGACGGCTGGTGGCGGCGCTCGCCGGAGGCTGGTTTTGCTACCGCGTCTCTTGATCTGCGACCGGGGGCCACGATAATGGACGACTGTCGCGGACACGATGAGCACGGCATTGGTGGCGGATTCAGGATGGCTTTTCCATGCCGTGCATTAGCGGCGCGTTTCGGGTTGCGGACGGCATTCTGCTGCCCGTGACGGTGGTGCAGTCGGGCGGGGGCGTGGATGCGCTCAAGCTGCAGCCCTCGCCGCCGATCGTCTACGGCCTGGTGGACCTCGGCGCAAGCCATACCTGCGTGTCGACGTCGCTTGCGGAGTGCACCTGCCTCGAGCAGGTCTCGATGATAAGGGTTCGCGGCGTGCACGGGCTGGCGCCGACGCCGCAGTACGCCGCGGACCTGATCGTCCGCTTCGAATCGATTCCGGTGGTGCTGCCGAGGATGACGGTACTGGGCTTTGCGTCCGACGCGCAGAGCAGCTACCAGATCCTCATCGGCCGCGACGTGATCTCGCGCAGCACGCTGATCATCTCGCGCGACGGGCGCTTCACGTTCCGGCTGTAGGTGGGGCGCCGGCGCGGACCGCGGCGGCCGGACAAGGGGATCGGTCACGGATCATTGTGCGCGGCCCGCGCTTGCGGCCAGATGAGCCGCTGATACGGACGCCGCGGCGGGCGCGGGTCTCGACGGGGGATGGAAGGATGGCGATCGGCAAGGTGTTGAAACGCGGCGACTTCATCTACGTGTACAGCGACAGGGGACTGCCGCTGTACCAGATTCCGCTGGCGCTGCATTCAGAGGATGCGCTGCAGGACTTCGACGACAAGGCGGTGCGCATCCGGCGCGGCCGCTTCGTGTATTCCTACGACGAGTATTGCCAGGTCACGGGCCGCAAGCCGGTTTCCTGACTCTGTCCGTCGCGGGCGTTCCACGGCATTCCTGCGCATGGGATGTCCGCCGGCGCCGCGCGGCGGCGCTGCGGCATTTCGCGCCGATCCGCGCGCGCCGGACGAGGACTAGACTTGCGCCGCGCTTGAACGTCGGGATACGCGGTTCATGGAACAGGTCACGGAGCTGCCGTTCGCGGAGATCGAGGACGCCATCGAGTCCATGCACGCAGACGCGGTGCTGCTGCGCTACGCGCTGGTGACGCTCATCAACATGCATCGGCAGCGAGACGAGGTGCGTCACGTCATCGTTCGGGCGCTGCAGGCGGCCATCCAGCCGCCCGCGGATTTCCATCCGCCCTTCGATCCGACGACGCCCAAGCTCGTCGAGCGTGCGCACGCGCTGATCCGTGAGCTGGAAGCGAGGGCAGCCGTGAAAGCAGCGGCGGATGCCCCGGAACGCTGAGCGCGGGCCGGTGCGGTGGTGGCAATGCGCCTCGTCGAGGCGCCTGCGACGCGGCCCGCAGGGTGCCATCCGCTTGGCGTGAGCGGGACCGTGGCGAAACTCCGCCGGCAGCCGCAACCAATGCGCGACGCGATGGTCCCTGCGCCTGCAAAGCGTTGACGCGCGGCCTCCGGTTGACACCGGCGCCTCCGCCAGTCTGCAATGACCGTCCGCCGGACCCTGCCGACAGCGCGAGGTGGTGATGGAAACGAGCGAATCCCTGGCCTACGTTTCACCCTATCTGGCGATCGGCCTGTCGACGATCGTCACCGGTATCGCGCGGCGCGAGCACATCCGCCACAACCTCGCGACGATCGAGGAGGCCTTTGACGCCGCGGTGTCGATCTGCAGCATCAACGCGCCGGTGCGCATCGTGTGCCTCGCGGAGGGCGCGCTGACCGGCTTCACGGACGAGATCTTCGACATTCCGCACGTCACCGCGGCGCGCGAGCTGTTCATCGACATTCCCGGCGAGGAAACCGAGGCGCTCGGGCGGCTCGCGAAGCGCTACGACACCTACGTGATCGGCGAGTGCAAGGCACGCTGGCCGGAGATCATGCCGGATCGTTTCTTCAACACCCTGTTCGTCATCGACCGCAACGGGAAAGTGGTGCACAAGGCGGCGAAGAACCACCTGTGGTGCCGCGAGCGCAGCTGCACGCCGCACGACGTCTACGATCGCTGGGTGGAGCGCTTCGGCGACGGTATCGAAGCCTTCTATCCGGTGCTGCGCACGCCCGACATCGGCAACATCGGCACGATCTGCTGTTCGGACGGCGAATATCCCGAAGCGGTGCGCGCGCTGGCCTTCGCGGGCGCCGAGGTCGTCTATCGCCCGTCCGAGGCGGTCCCCATGACCGGCGCGTCCTACCCGGGCGGCGGCACGTGGATGATCCAGAACCGTGCGCACGCGGAGTTCAACAGCGTGTACATGCTGTGCCCGAACATCGGGCCGGTGTATCTGTCGCCGAGCTCGAGGTACCCGATCGACATCGCCGGCGGCAACAGCCACATCGTCGACTACCGCGGCAACGTCGTGGCCTACTCGGCGAGCAGCGCGAACACGGTGGTGGCGGCGACGATCGATATCGAGGCGCTGCGCCAGTTCCGCGCCATGAACCTCAATTCCAACTGGCTCAAGGACCTGCGCACCGAGCTGTTCCGCAGGATGTACGACAAGCCGATCCACCCGCGCAACCTGTGGCTGCACGATGACCCGAAGCGGCACGCCGAAGTGGACGAGATCTACCGCGGCAACATCCGCCGGCTCGTGGAACGCGGCACCTGGACGCCGCCTGCGCACGCCGTTCCCGGCGCGCGCTACACCCCGGCACCGGGCGACGACGCCGCCGACGGCTGGGCCGAGGCGCGCAAGCTGTGGGCTCCGTACGACGAGGGAGCGAGCCGCTGACGGATCGCTCGCCGGTGCGCAAGCTCCCGCGCCCCACGGCCGTCAAGTCGCGCTGCGCCGGTGGGCAGTACTTGGAGCCGGGACCGGCGTGACGCACCGTCCTCTGGATCCGGAGTCCAGGCGCCGTTTCCTGCAGCAGGCCGGTCGTGGCGCCTTGGCCCTGGGCGCGTCGGTGACCGTGCCTGCACTGGGGGATGTGAAGATGACCGACGCTGCGCCGCCTTCCAGCACGCATTCCGCTGTGTTCGGGCGCGCATCGCCTGACGAGAGTCTGCTGGCGGCGGCACGCGCCGAGCAGCCGGCGACGATCGAAGCGCTGCGCCGTATGGTCGAGATCGAATCCGGCTCACACGATGCTTCCGGGCTGGAGCGGATGGCGGACTACGTCGCAGGGCGGCTCGCTGCCCTTGGCGCCACCGTCACGCGCGTGCCGGCGACGAACGGGAAGCCGCCTGGCCTCGTCGAAGGCGTGCTGAACGGGCGCGGACGGCTTCGCGTCCTGCTGATCGCCCACATGGATACCGTCTATCACAAGGATGTCCTCCGGCTCGAGCCGTACCGGCGCGAGGGCAACCGGGTCTATGGGCCCGGCATTGCCGACGACAAGGGCGGCATTGCGGTGATCCTCGGGGCGCTGGCGATCCTCCGGCAGCAGGGCTGGCGGGACTACGGGCAGATCACGGCGCTGTTCAACGGAGACGAGGAAATCGGCTCGCCGGGCTCCGGCAGCATCATCGAGAAGATGGGCGGCGAGAACGACGTCGTGCTGTCCTACGAACCGTCGCCCGCCAAGGCGGTGGCAGGCCACGAAGGGGTGTTGCTGAAGGCGGCGGGTATCGGCCGCCTGCGCCTCGAGGTGCACGGCCGCGCGGCGCATGCCGGCGCGGCGCCGGAAGACGGACGCAATGCGTTGATCGAGCTGGCGTATCAGTTGATCCAGACGCGCGAGGGCTACCGGAGCGCGCCGGGTTCGCAGATGTACTGGACCACCGCGGCCAGCGGCACCGCGAACAACCAGATTCCCGCGACGGCTGAGGCGGGGGCGGATGTCCGCATCACGGAACCGGGAGCCGGCCAGAAGCTCTTCGAGAAGGTGAAGGCGAAAGTCGCGGAAGGCCATCTGGTGCCGGATACGCGGAGTGACGTGCACTTCCAGGTCACGCGGCCGATCTTCGTGGCGGGCGACAAGGGCATGGCGCTCGCAAGGCTCGCGCAGTCGATCTACACGGAGCTCGGCGCCGGCGATCTGGAAGACGAATTCACCCGCGAGCTGCCGGCCGACGCCGGTGAATTTCGTGAGCTGATGTTCGTGCCGGTCGCGGGAGGCGGAACCGATGCCGGCTTTGCCGCCGCCTCCGGAAAACCGGCGGTACTGGAGAGCCTCGGGCTGGCCGGCTGGGGTTATCACGCAAAGAACGAATACATCGAGGTCGATTCGATTGTGCCGAGGCTCTACCTCACGGCGCGGATGCTCATGGAACTGGGCGCCCGGGCTGAGCATGAGGACGGAGCGGGGTAACCGTGGCTGCGAACGCAGCGCTGCATGCACAGGGAGCGTGACGTCATGGGTGAAGCAGGGGATGGGGTGTCGCGGCGTCGGTTCCTGCGGGGCGCAGGCCTTGGAGCGGTGGCGCTGACGGTCGCCGGAGCGCTACCTTCACGCGGCGCCGCGGCGGAGGCGACGGCGCCGCAGAACGCCATCAGCCCGCAGGCCGCGCTGGATCGGCTGATGGAGGGCAACGCCCGCTACGCGGCGAACCGGCTGGACGTGAAGGACTTCGAGGCGGGCCGCGCGGCGCGCGCGCAGGCGCAACACCCGATCGCCACTATCCTGGGCTGCGCGGATTCCCGCGTGGCGGCCGAGCTGCTCTTCGACCAGATGCCGGGCGACCTGTTCGTGCTGCGCATCGCCGGCAACTACCTCAACGTCGGGAATCTCTCCAGCCTCGAATACGGCGTTGCCGTCCTCCACACGCCGCTGGTCATGGTGCTGGGCCACAGCCAATGTGGCGCGATCAAGGCGGCGATCCAGGACATCCAGTCGCCCAAGCCGCTGCCCGGGCACATCTGGGACATCACGGATGCCGTGAGACCGGGGATCGCGTCGGTCGTCGCGGCGGGAGGCACGGGCCTGCTGGAGCGCGCGGTGGACGCCAACGTCCGCTACAACGTGGCTCGCGTCGCCGCCGCCCAGCCGCTGATTGCGGAGGCCGTGGCGAGCGGACGCGTGCGGGTAGTCGGCGCGCAGTACGAGCTCGCGAACGGCAAGGTGCGGCTGCTGTAGCGGACGGTTGCCCGCGACGCCGAACGAGGGGACGGAAGACAGCCCGGCAGGCGCCGGCCTTGGCGGCCGCTCCAGTGCATCGCCGCGCGTGCTCGCGACGCTAACGGCTGCGCGTGTGGTTTCTGCGTCGCCTCGACGTGCGTTGCGTGCCCGAGGTCGCGGTTTCCGGCGTCTCCACGCCGAACGCGGGCGCCCCCGCCGGCGCCACGTGCCGCGGCCAGGTCGGCAGCAGCTGCACCCAGTCGATGATCCGCTCGCGACGGTGTTCCTCGGCCAGGGCCGCGGCGCGCGCGCGCAGCACGTCGTGTCGCGTGATGACGCCCATCAGGATCCGGCTGTCGGGTTCGATGATCGGCACGCAGTCCAGATCGCCTTCGGCCATCAGATCCTCGACGCGGCTGAGCGGTTCGTGGGGGTAGCCAACGCTGCGCGCGGGGGGCGTCACGTCGACGATGCGCTGTGCGGGCGTGCCGGGCCCGGTCCGCAGCCTGCGGATGTCGGCGCGTGACAGGACGCCGACCAGCTCGTGCCGGTCGTTCACCACCGGCAGGTCGTGCTTGTAGCCGTCGGGATCGGGCTCTTCCGTGGGCAGCGGGAGCTGGCGGTGCCCGGCGAAGAACCGCAGCGCTTCTTCGACGGTCATGCTGCAGGGCAGCACCTGCGCGTCCCGCGTCATGTGGTCCGCGACGAACATGGTCTCGGCCGGGTCGGTCGAGTACTCGCGCGTGACGTGGTGGTGGCGCCGCGAGATCTTCTCGGTCAGCACCGAGCGCTTCAGGACGAGCACGGTGAATGCCACGGCGACGAAGGTGGCGATGAACAGCGGCAGCACCGCGTTCATGTCGCGCGTGAGCTCCAGCGCGAACACGATGCAGGTGAAGGGCGAGCGCATCGTGCCGCCGAGCACGGCGGTCATGCCGACCAGCGCCCACAGCGTGGGGTCGCCGACGGGAATGATGCGGGCTTCGAGGGCGCCCATCGCGCCGCCCATGATCAGCAGCGGCGCCAGCACGCCGCCCGACGTGCCGGAGCCGAGCGTCGACGCCCACAGCAGCGACTTCACGATGAGCACGCCCAGCAGCACCTTGAAGGCCAGGCTGCCGGCCAGCATGTCGCGGATGACGTCGTAGCCGACGCCCAGCGACTCCGGCGAAATGAACGAGGCGATGCCGATCAGCACCCCGGCGATCGCGGGCCACCACATCCAGTGCAGATGCAGCATGTGGAAGGCGTCCTCGAAGCGGTAGGTCAGCCACGTCAGCAGGCCCGACAGCAGCCCGGCGGACAGTCCGACAGGAATGCAGATCAGCAGGCCCTCGATGGCCATGCCGCCGGAGTGATAGGCGAACAGCGGACCGGCTCCCAGCAACGGCACCCGGACGATGTCCGCCGCGGCGGCCGCTACCGCGACCGGGATGAAGCTGCGCGGTCGCCATTCGAACAGCAGCAGCTCCACGGCGATCAGCGTCGCCGCGATCGGCGTGGCGAAGATGCCCGCCATGCCGGCCGAGGCGCCGGCGATCATCAACGTCTTGCGCTCCATCGCGGAGAGCTTGAACAGCTGCGAGAAGATCGAGCCGAAGGCGCCGCCGGTCATGATGATCGGCCCCTCCGCGCCGAATGGCCCGCCGGTACCGATCGCGAGCGCCGAGGCGATGGGTTTGATGATCGCCACCCTCGGCTTGATGACGCTGTGGTCCAGCAGGATCGACTCGATGGCTTCCGGGATGCCGTGGCCGCGAATCTGCTCGGAGCCGTACTTCGCCAGCAGGCCGATGATCAGGCCGCCGAGGATCGTCGGGATGAAGACCGTCCACCCCGCCGTCTCGTGCGTGGGGAAACTGAAGGCGAAGGAGAACGTGTGGTAGAAGGACGCGTTCGTGATGAAGCCGATCAGCCGCACGAGTATCCAGGCGATGCAGGCGCCCATCGCCCCGATCGGGATGGCCATGAATGACAGCAGCAGGACACGGGTGTCGGCAGTCGTATAGTCGCCGAGCACCGGCTCGCCGGACGCGTGCGCGGAAGGGCGCCGCTTGAAGCGCGCGTTCACCGCACGAGGGCCTTCCGGTGCGAACCAATGGGTGTGGCGTTTTGTCCTACGTTGATACTGATCATTGACACGATGCCAATATCTCGATCCAACGCATCCGAGCGTAGCACTCGCCACAGCGGATATCAGGTAGGGGAAAGCGCCCCGTGCGCGCCGCCGTGGGCGCGCGGCTCGGGCCGGCGCTGTGGCGCCAGCCTGGCGCCCGGCGCGGAATCGGGATGCCGCATCAGGAGACGGGCATGGCCACCGCACTGGACACCGCAGAGTTCTTCCTCGCCCTCGGCGCGCGAGCCGGGACGCTGGATCTCACGAATCTGAAGCTGCAGAAACTCGTCTACTACGCCCAGGGTTTCCATCTGGGAATCTTCGACGTGCCGTTGTTCCGGGAGGACATCCATGCCGGGACCTGGGGCCCGGTCGTGCCCGGCCTGTATCGCCACTACGCGCGCCTGGGCCAGGCGCCGCTCGGCGCGCCGGGCTACGACGCGAGCGGGCGCTTCACGCGCGAGCAACGCGGCCTGCTCACCCGGGTGTTCGGCGTGTTCTCGCCGTTCAGCGGCGAACAGCTGCGCGCCATGACCCGCAACGAACCGCCGTGGTTGCAGCACGAGCGGACGGCCTCCGTGATCCCCCAGACGGCGCTGCGTGAGTATTTCGAGGCGCGTGCACAAGGATGACGCGGAGGTGCGCGCATCGCGCGCACGGGTGAAGAGGGGTACCCGTTCCCGGTCTGCCTCTCAGCGCAACTCGCGCCGGAAGCCGCAGTACGGGCATCGCCAGGTGCGCGGTGGATGTCCGAGGATGCTGGCGAGGCCCCACAGGAACAGCGCCGCGCCTGCCGCGATCAGCATGAGGCTCATGGCGCTTGCCGTGAACACGCCGGGCGCGCGGCCGACGAACAGCGCCGCGGCGCCCGTGCCGAAGCCGACCACGGCGAGGATGACGCCGACCGCGATGCGCCCGACGTGGTCCGGCGGCGGGTCCTTCCGCGCCATCCGGGTTCCGCAGCACGGGCAGTGCGCGGCGCCCTCGGGTTCGTCATGGCTGCGCGGCGGCCCGCCGCGGTCCTTCTGTTCGCACCGGAACTCGACAAAGGGGCGGGCGGTGGCTGCAAGGCACGCTTCGACCATTCCGCATTTCCTCCACGATGCGGCTTTCATCGTGGTGCGGCATTTTGTCGCGGTCAAGTGCCATCTGCCGCCGGTATCGCCCGATGACGATGGCCGTGTGCCGGCGATCGCGCGGATGCGCTGGCCCGCGCGAGTGGGGCTCAAGGAAGCGCCAGTGGCGGCGCGGTGGACGAGATATCTGCCGGCGGCCGACGGGTGGCAGCTCGGGACTTCGTCGGACGCGTTTCGCACTACTCGCCAACGGCGCGCAGCCGCAGCGCCAGGCCCGAAGCGCGCTCGCTGCGCCGCCGGATGGTGATGGCGAGCAGACGAGCCGCGGACGCGCGGTCTGCACCTTCGATCAACGTGAAGTGCGCCCGCGCGCGGGTCACCGCGGTGTACAGCAGTTCGCGGGTGAGGACCGGGCTGTCGATCGACGGCAGCACGAGCAGCACCCGGTCGTATTCAGAGCCCTGCGACTGGTGCACGCTGATGGCCCACGCGCCCTGGACGTGGCCCTCGATCTGCTCCGGGAGCACCCATCGCACCGGCCTTTCCGGGGCGCCGCCGGGAAATGCCACCCGCAGGCCGTCGCCGCGCAGCGGCTCGGGGAGCACGAGACCGACGTCGCCGTTCATGAGCCCGAGGTCGTAGAGGTTGGTGGTGACGAGCAGCGCCTGGCCGGCAAAGAAGCCGGTGCGCGAAGCGGCGGGTCGCAGCGAGGCATCGATGCGTGCGTTGAGCGCTTCCAGACCCTGCGGACCGTGCCGCAGCGCGGTGAGCAACTGCTGTTCGCGCAGCCTGGCCAGGTGACGCAGCGCGTAGGCGTCAGCGCTTTCCGCCGGATTCCGCCCGGTCCGGACGCGTTCTACCAATTGTCGCAGGCCGTGCGGACCGTCGAGTACCACGGTGCGCAGCCAGTCGGTCGCCGTGCTCGTGCGCTGCAGCTGGAGCGGATGTTGTTGCCACAGCGCTTCGGCGGCGGAGGCGTCACCGGCGTTGATGGCCGCCGCGAGCGCCACGATCCCCGGCGCGTCGCGGCTGCGCCAGTTCGTTCGCAGTTGCACCGTCTCCTGGGCCAGCAGGTTTGCGTGCGCAGGGGCGCCGCCGGCTGTTGCCGTCACGTCCCCGCAGCCGCAGGCGAGGAGGTATGCGCAGGTGTCGGCGGCGTAACGCGGCTCGTCTGCTCCGTCGCACAGCGCACCGAGAACATTTCCGGGTTCCACCGAAGCGAGCTGGTTGCGGTCTCCGACGAGGATGAGACGTGCGGTTTCGGGGACGGCTTCCAGCAACGCGTGCATCAGCTCCATGCTGACCATCGAAGCTTCATCCACTACCACCACGTTCGCCAGCAGCGGATGGCTGCGGTCGTGGCGGAAGCGGCTCGAGCTTCGCTGTGTGCCCAGCAGGCGGTGCAGGGTCTGGGCCGACGAGGGGATCTGGGCGCATACGGAGGCACTGGCGTGGAGCGCGGGCCTCGCGTTCTCCTCCATGCTGCCGCGGATCGCCTCGCTCAGGCGGGCAGCGGCCTTGCCGGTCGGCGCGGCAATGCGGATGCGCAGAGGCGAGCCATCGTCGCGCATCGCGATTTCCTGCAACAGCGCGAGCAGCCGCACGACGGTCGTGGTCTTGCCGGTTCCGGGACCGCCGGTGATGACGGCGATGCGGCTGCGGGCCGCCAGCGCGGCGCCGGCGCGCGCCCAGTCCGGGCCTTCCACGGGTGCATCGCTGCGAGGAAACAGCCGGTCCAAAGACCGAGCGACGCTCGCGCCGTCGAGCGGGAGCGGCCGCAGCCGTGCGCGCAGCGCCGCCGAGATGTCGCGCTCCATCAACCACTGGCGCCGCAGGTACAGGCGATCGAGATCGAGCACCAGCGGCGCGTGGCCGTCGCGGCTGACGAGTGGATTGCCCTCGATGGGGACGGGTCCCTCTACGCCGCAGGATGCGGCTCTCGCCTCGACCTGTGCGCGTGGCAGGCACGGGCTGCCGTCGGCCAGCGCGTGAGAGACGAGCGCAGCGAGATCCGCCTGACGGCGGGTGACGCCGGGAAAGCGCCGTACGAGAAACGCAGCAAGCGCCGCGTCGACGGCGCGCAGGCCCTCGTTCAGGCGCCTCTCCGACACGGTGGCGTTCATGCCGAGACCGCGCCGTGGGGCCGTCCGAGCGCGGCGTCCACGGCGGCGAGCTGAGATGCGGTAGGCCGCAGCTGGATCACGCCGTGCGTGGATGCATTGCCGACGCCGCGCAGGAACAGGAACAGGCAGCCGCCGAGATGCTTCTCCGGCGCGTAGCCGGCGAGCCGGGATCCCAGCAGGCGATGGAGAGCCTGCAGATACAGCACCGCCTGCAGGTCGTAGCGGTGGTCCAGCAGCGCCGTGCGCAGCGCCTCCGGCGCGTACGCGGCGGCCGAGTCCCCCAGCCGGTTGGTCTTGTAGTCAGCCACGTAGTAGCGGCCGTCGCGTTCGAACATGAGATCGATGAAGCCTTTCAGCATGCCGTTCACGCGGCGGGGATCCAGCGGCCGACGCAGGCCATCTGCATCCGGCAGCAGCGCGTCGCAGGCGTGGTCCAGCGCCGAGAGATCGGCCTGGCCACCGGAGCTTTGCGCGTCGAGCCAGAACTCCGATTCCGGCTTGGCCTGTCGCAGTTCGGCGAGGCAGAACGGATCTAGTCCGACGGGCGACGGCGCGTGCATGATCTGGTGGAGCCAGTCGGCGATGAGCGCGCGCCGGGCGCGCCACGGCTCGCGCGTCACCTGCCGCTCGACGAGCGCGGTCAGTGCGCCGTGATCGCCGCGATCGAAATGCGGCTGGAAGCAGGCTTCCAGCAGCGCGTGCATGAGCGTGCCGAACTCGCGACCTCCTGGAATGGCGTGGATGCCCTCCGCGCCGCGCGCCGCGGCGGTACCGCTCTCGTCGCGTTCGCTGTCGGCCGTGAACAGGCGCGGATCGTAGCCGCGCACGAGGCCCGAGTAGCTCGTCACGCCCCAGTACGCAGGTACGCGCGTCGGCAGGACCTCGGGCGCGCGCAGCGGGATTTCCCGCGTCGCCGGACGATGGTGGGCCGGGGGCGCTTCCCCGCGTTCCACGGCGATGGTGCCCCGCGACGCCTCGGCGAGCGCCGCCAGGCGTGCATCGATCTCGTCCGCGTCGACGTGCTCATTGCCGAACAGGAGCCGACCGAGGGGTGCTGTTTCCAGCTGGTGCGCAGGCGCGTTGCCGTAGCGGGTCTGCAGCAGGCCCAGCCAGCAGGCGTATTTCGCGCGCGTGATGCCCACGTAGAGCAGGCGCATCTCCTCGTCGCGCCCGGCCGCTCCGGCGGCGGCGTTGGTTTCGATTGCGTCGCTATCTGGCGAGGACACCGCCAGTGGCTTCGCGGCCAGGCAGGCGAACGGCAGGATGACGAGCGGGTACTCCAGCCCCTTGGCACCGTGCAGCGTGACGATGCGCACCCGCGCGCGCTCGGATTCCAGCCGGATGCGCGTCGCCTCGTCGTCGCCCGTGCGCAGGTCCGCGATGCGGCGGTCCAGCGCGCCCAGCAGCGCCTGCATGCCGTCCAGCGTCTGGCTGGCGTGCTGGAGCAGCTCCGCGAGCTGCAGGAGGTTCGTGAGTGACCGCTCGCCGTCTGTGTCGAGGCGTGCCGGCACGTCGAGCTCGAACAGCATGCGGGAGATTGCCGCGAGCACGCCGCGTCGCGCCCACGTCTCGTGAAGCTGGCGGAACTTCAGCAGCATGGCCTGCCACGCGGTTTCGTCTTCCAGCAGCCTCGCGAGCGTGGCCTCGTCATAGGCCAACAACGGAACCGCCAGCGCGGCGCGCAGCAGCGCCGCTTCCTGCGGCTGCGCCATGGCCCGCAGCAGCGCTCTCAGCTGCGGCGCCTCCGGCTCTGCATAGACGTTGCTCTTGTCCGACAGGAACACGCTGTCGACCCCTACCGCCTGCAGCGCGTCGCCCAACGCCTCGGCATCGCGGTGATCGCGGACGAGAAAGGTGACGTCCTGCGGCGTCAGAGGAACCGGATGGCCGTCGTCGTCGCGGCGGATCACCCGGCCGGCTTCGGCCTCGTCGAGCAGCGCTGCGACACGCTGTGCGAAGTGACGTGCCAGCAGCGCGCGGGCGTCACCGGTGCTGTAGACGGAAGCATCGTCGACGTAGTGGATCGTCGCGGCTGGCGGGGCGGCGCCGTCGATCGACAGGCTCATCGCCTGGTCGTGTGCCTGCACCGGCTCGAAGAGGATGGCGTCGTCGCCGAACAGCGCGGCGCCGCGCAGCGGCGAGCCGCCGAACAGCGCGTTCGTCGCGCCCACCATGCCGCGCGCGGCGCGGTAGTTCGTGCTCAGCGTATAGCGCGCCGTCGTCTCGCGGCTCGCGCGGATATAGGTCTGCACGTCCGCGCCGCGGAATCCGTAGATCGCCTGCTTCGGGTCGCCAATCATGAGCCACGCAAAGCGCGCGGGATCGACGCCCTCGTACATCCTCTGAAAGATGGCGTACTGGTCGGGATCGGTGTCCTGGAATTCATCGATCAGCGTGCACGGCCATTCGTCGCGCAGGCGTGCGGCCAGCTGGTCGCCGCCCGGCGTCTCCAGGGCCTGACGCAGGCCGGTGATCATGGTGTCGAAGTTCACGCGCGAGCGGGCCTCGAGCTGGCGCGCTTCCTCCGCGAGAATCCAGGCCCTGGCTGCGGCCAGCACGTCGTTCACCGGCAAGGGATCGTCGCCGCAGCGCGCCCGGACGGCGAGGTAGTCGGCAACCTTGGCAAGGCAGCTCAATTGAGCCGGCGGCGGCTGCTCCTGGCCCTTCCTCCACCACAATCCGGTCGGCGTGAATTTCTCCATCACCTTGGCGGTTTTTGCGTCGTGCCTGCCGGCGTCGCGGAAATCCTCGAGCGCATCGATCGTGGACTGTGTCCAGTACGTGTTCTTGAGCGCTGCACGATGCTCGTTCAGCCATGCCATCAGCTCGGCGCGCTGCGCGAACAGGCTCGCGGTCGCCGCCTGCCGGGCGGCGTCGACGGCCCGCAGCGCGGCCGCGTGCCGCTCGATCACCGCCGACAGCGGGGCGGTCACGGCATCGTCGGAGATCGGCGCGTCCTTCGCCGTCTTCCACAGTTCAGCCGGAGTGCGGATTCCGTTTGCCGCGAGCGCTTCGAGCACGGCCGGACCCTGCGGCAGCACGCAGCGCCGCCAGCAGTCGTTGATCGCCTGTTCGCGGACGCGCCACGGCTCGGGCTCCACCTCGAGCGCGAAGCGCTGGCCCGCGGCGAAGGCGAAGCGCTGCAAGGCGCGCTGGCAGAAGCCGTGGATCGTGTAGATCGTCGCCTGATCCATCGAGCGTGCCGCCGTCCGGCAGCGCCGGGCCATGGCCGCGCGGTCCGCCGAGACCTCCGGCGTCGCCAGCAGCTCGCCGAGGAAGTCGTCCACGGGAACGGCGCGCGGATCCGCCAGCACCCGGGCGGCTTCTGCCAGGCGGCGGCGGATGGACTGGCGCAGCTCGGCGGTAGCGGCTCTGGTGAAGGTCAGAACGAGGATTTCCCGCGGCGTGAACCCCGCGCCGTCGGGACCGTCGCGCATGGGGATCGAGCCGTGCCCGAGGATCAGGCGCAGATACAGGGCCGTGAGGGTGTAGCTCTTGCCGGTGCCGGCGCTGGCTTCGATCAACGCGCGGCCACGCAGCGGGACGGCCGCTCGGTCCAGGGATCTGCCTTGCGTCATGAGGGCGCATCCTCGTCCGCTTGCGCATGGGTCGCGTCCAGCGCGGCGAGCAGCGGTTGGTAGAGCATCGCCGCCAGCTCGAGAAAGCGGCGCCCGTCGTCGTGCCACAGGCTCTCGAAAGTCGGGAAGGCTCGCTGCACCGCGAAGCTGGCGAGATCCCCGCCGTGATATGGACCGCCCGTGAAGGCCCGGCGGGCCGCGTCTGCGGCGGGCTTGCGTTTGTCGTCGCGCCGCGTGGCGTTGTCGAGCACGGCGAGCGCGGCCGCCGAGGTCACGGGTAGTGGCCCTTGCAGCGCCTCCAGATAGCAGTCGAGCAGGGCCGCCAACCGCGACGTCGCCGCGTCGCGGTCCGTCGGGGGGAAGCCCGCGTAGGTGTCCAGTCCGATCACGTAGGTCGCCGTGGCTTGGCCGGCGGCGTTGGCGAGCAGGTGGTCGATCCACGCGGGAGCGATCTGGTGGAGCCGCCAGCGCCCGTGCTCCGTCAACCGGCTGGGTGTGCCGCGGATCAGGTAATGCTGCCCCAGTCCGCCAAGGTAGCAGCCTGCGAGGCGCGTGGAGACGACGATGTGATTCCCCTCGACCGGTACCACGACCTCGCACTCGTCGTCGGGCTGCGGCGCGGCGCTGCCGATGCGTTCCTCGAGCCGCGAATGGACGCGGGCCGCTTCGCGCAGCGCGTGGTCCACGGCGCGCGGCGCCAGCGGGCCCGCCGGCAGCCGACCGCTGCGTTCCAGCGCTTCGCCGGTCCGTCGCGTCGCGTCGGCGTCTCCAGCTACTGCGAGGAGCGCGCTCCGAATCTGCCACTGTTGCAGGTTGTCGAGCTCGAAGGGTTCGTCGTCGTCGCTGGTCTCGACGTCGTTGCAACGCGGGATGCGCAGCCGGCGGTGGTAGAAGACTTCGGCCGGTTGTCGCAGGAGCACCGCGAGATCTGAGGCCGACACGCTGTCGGGCGCCGCGAATCGTGGACATGACGCCGTGGAGCGGCGGGCAGGTTCGTGCAGCGCCCGCCATTCGTGGGCGTAGGTGCGCGGATGGCCGCCGCGTTCGAAGTACGTCCGGCTGAAGCCCGCGAGCGGCGAGACCTGCGTCAGCGCCAGGTGTGCGGGGGTGGCGTCGTCCGGGCCGCGCCAGTGCGCGTCGACGTAATCGATCAGCTGCTGGATGAGCACGGAAGGGTGACGCAGCGCGTCGCTGTGCAGGTCGCGGCCGATCCAGCTGACGTGCAACCCCTCGCGCACCGACAGCAGCGCTTCGAGCAGCAGGTACTGATCGTCTGCCCGCCGGTCGCGGTCGCCGGGCCGATAGTCGTACTGCATGAGGTCGAAGTCCGGTGCCGGCTGTTCGCGTGGGTATTCGCCGTCGTTCATGCCGAGCAGGAAGATGTGCCTGAAGGGCACGGCGCGCATCGGCATGAGGGTGCAGAAGGTCACGCCGGTGAAGCTCAGCCGCTGGCCCACGCCCTGTCGTTCGACTTCGTCGAACCACGCGGCGGAAGCCTGCGCCAGCGGCAGCGTGTCGTCGAAGGCGGCCACGCGGCAGTGGTCGAGCCAGCCGACGAGAGCGGCGCGCACCGCGTCGATCGTTTCGCGATCCGCGTCGTCGCGGGCGTCGAAGAAGCCGTCGAGCAGCCGCTCGAAGCGCTGTCCCCAGGCGTCGGGTGCATGCACGCCGGCGAGCCAATCCGTGGCGTTGCGCAGGGTGGCGATGAAGCTGGCGAGATGCCCAAGAACCTCGGCGTCCGACCCGCGCACCTCGTCGAGCGCCACGCCCTCCCAGGCGTCCATGGGCGCGCCGCCGAAGCAGTACCCGGCCAGCAGCTGGTCGAGCCCGGCCTGCCAGCTGTTGAGCTGGAGCGCGGTGTGGGTCTCGTCGGGATTCGCGGTCGCAGCCATGCCCAGCAGCGTCGCCTTGTGCGCGCCGTCCAACCCCCAGCGCGTGAAGGTCTGCCCCGCCCACCGCTGGACGAGCTCCACGTCGTCCTCGGCGAAACCGAAGCGTCGCCGTACCGACGGCAGCTCCAGCAGCGCGAAGACTTCGCTCTGCGTGATGCGCGCACTCGGCAGCCCGACGAGCCAGGCGATCGCTTGGTACAGCGCGCTGTCGGCCATCTGGCGACGGTCGCTGATCGACCAGGTGAGATGCCGCGCGTCGTCGATCGCGTAGCGGCCGAAGACGGCGTCCACGTGCGGCGCGTAGGCCTCGACGTCCGGCGCCATGACGACGACGTCGCGATAACCGAGCGTTGCATCGGCGGCGAAGAGCGTCAGGAGCCGGTCGTGCAGCACCTCCACTTCACGGTGGCGGCTCCACGCCGGCAGAAACTCGAGTCCCGGGCGTTCCGGCAGCGGGAGCCGGGCGTCGACGGCGGGAGGCGGCTCGTTGTGCAGCATCTGCCGTTGGATGGCAAGCGGCACCCTGCCGCCATCGCCCACTTTCGCCGTGCGCTCCACGAATGCATCGACCTCGCGCGCGAGCACCGCGAGTTCCGTGGTGGGTTCGCAGGCGTGCAGCATGCGCAGGAAGTCGCGGCCGCGCGCGCCCCAGTCGTTCAGCAGCGGGTTCGAGAGCGGGGTCTCGGCCTGTCGCGGGTCGGCGTAGTCCCACAGCTCGCGGCACGGGTTGAGCGCCATCAGCAGGATCTGGCAGTACGGCGCCATCGCATACAAGGCCTGCAGCAGCGGTTCGGGCAGAGAGTTGATCCCGAACAGGAAGATCCGGCGGGGAAGGGTGCCGGGGTTGCCGGCGGCGAGGCGTCGCATGAACTGCCGGTGCAGGTGGCTGCGTGACCGTTCGCGTTCTGCTGCGGGCATGTCGCGCAGCAACGCGCGCCAAAGGGCGGCCTGCCAGGCCTGATCCGCACCCAGCCGCAGCGCGCCTGCCCTTTTCACGTCGACCTCACCGCGCTCCCACGCAAGCAGCCATTCCCCCCGGTAGAGCTGGTACTGGTCGAACAGGTCCGCGACCGTGCGACACAGCTCCATCCTGCGCTGCGGGTCGGGCGTGTCTTTCCCGTCCTGGTTCGCGAGGAAGCGTCGCGGCCGCACGAAGGCGGGTTGGTCCAGCCGCATGGGCAGCAGGCGCCAGATACGCCACTGCAGGCTGGCCTTGTCGAACGTGGAATCGACTGCGGCTGCGTCACGGGCCACGACGCGTCGGTACATCTGCCACAGGAAGGTCGAGGGCAGTGGAAAGCGGACGCTGGCGCTCACCCCTGCGGCCCGGCTCGCCTGCCGGAGTCGCAACCAGTCGGCCATGCCGTTGGACTGCACGAGGAAGAACTCGTCCTCGAGCGGCGCCAGCGGCGCGCGCTCGCACCAGCCGAACGCGCTCTCGGCGAGCAGGTCTAGGTCGTTGCCCTGGATGATCGCGAAACCGTTCTGCATCGACGGTCGTGGGAAGGTGGAAATGCCCAGAGCTTACTCAGCGGCCTGAACGCGGGCGAGCTACCGATGTTGCGTTCGCCAATAAAGATAATCGCGAGCAGCCCGGTTCGGGTTGACCGCCGGCGCCTCGGCTTCAGGCCGTCAGCGAAGCGTATGACCCGATCCGGGAGGCGTCTGCAATCAGCTCGCAACAGCCGCCGATTGCGCTCTGCGCGCCGCCGGCACCGGACATTCGCGCAGGCCTCATGTCGGCCGCGCGACGCATTTCTTCAGCATCCGGGCCTTGTGCGCGCCTTGCTGCCTCAACGAACGCTTTTAACGTCGACTGTGGCCGCACGATCCTCACCACTCGCAGCCGTTGCGGAGGCGCCGTCCGAGCGGCGCAGGCTTTGGCTGCTGCCATTCGGCGTCGCCGGATCTCCGTCGCGCACGCGGCAGTTCGTGAAGGTCTGCAGGTAATTCTCGGGCGCGTAATCGCACTGGACGACCGCACCCGCCCCGTTGTCCATGAACACCTTGCCCTCGGCGGCGGTTGGGAGTCTCGACGTCGTGGATTCTGCGTTGCCAAGCGACTGGCTCGATTGAACCGCGAGGGCTTCGGATGAAATGCCGAGGCCAAGGGTGGCGGCGATCGCGAGAGCGATGATATTGGTGAATTTCATTGACGTTGTAACTTCATGTAGTAATGGATACGGGCATTATAGTAGCCGGCAGGCAGGACATCAAAAGGCCTGATCGCGGACGTCGCGTGGTGCACGCAGAGTCCGTGAACGGAATCGGGTCGTGGTTGGAGAATTTGTAACCAGCCGTAAAACCAGAACAATATCGTTGGCACCCGTGACACCAACGCCGGATGACAGATACGCGCCGCGGCGTGCTCGTTGCGGCACGGGCCCGCAGGTAGCCGTTGCAGGATCAGTCCGACACCATGTTCGCCGATGCCTTGTGGCCAGAGGAACATGTGAAGATCGTGGAAACCCGGCTGACGCGTAACGTTCCATAGCGGTGCGTCGCTGTGGCTCTGTTCAGGTACCCGTATCCGATCGTCGTCTTTGCACCGCCAAGAACGACCTGTGTCGGTTTGCACGAACTCGTTGGCTACCATCACTACGCGGCCGCCTTCCCATTGGCGCGAGCCGGGTGTTCGGCACGCGCCGAGCCGGAATCGAGGTACGCGGCTGCGAGCCGTCGCGCTCCCGGGGCGTCGCGGCACCGTGGGCGAGTTCGATCAGCGGCGGCACGCGCGCGGTGCTTCAGACCCGTGAAAAGCTGCGCGCAACCGTGTACGGCATCGCCGACGCCAGCCGCGCCGGTGCGGCGCTCACGTGAGCGGTAGGTCGAAGGGCATCGACGGTGACGCGGTTAGATGCCGCCCGCCTTCGCGCTCTGCGCGAATTGGCCGTCGCGCTGCGTGCAGCCGCATCGAGAGCATGGGGCACAGAACTCGGGGCGGTGTTTGCAGCTCTGAGTGGCTGCCATGTACGCCGTGGTGCTGATAGTCCTGTTCACGCTGGCCGCATTTATCGCGGTGCTGGCCGCGGTCTTCGTGCTTCGCAGGTTGGCCCCCCTGCTGCGTCGGGCCGCACGCGCGCTGCCGCCGCTTGTGGCGTTCCTCTGGGAGTCGACGGCGCCGCTGATGTTCGTGGTGGCGGCGCTGATGCTGGCGGGCACCGTCGTGTCGCTCTATATGGCAGTCTCGATTCTCGCCGCGTGACGCGTGGCGCCGTCAGCGCTGCTGACGCTGATGGATTGATTGCGCGAATGCGGCGGACCCGCTTGTCTGGGCAGCCATGTCCGAAAGATAGGTGGAAGGCAGTCACTTGGGTTACGCCGCCCCGGCCTGCGGCAGGGAATTGAAGTAGCCCTGATCCCGTATTCGGCCGCCAAGGGCGGAATGCGGCCCGCGGGCGTTGTAGAAGTCGAGGTAGCACCGCAGGGACCGCCGGGCTTCGCCGAGCGTGGTGTAGCCGTGTCCCCGGTGTCACGATAGCTATCCGCTTGGTTTTGGGTCTCTCGGTGAGGCGGAAGAAGGAGATCAGTGGGTACTTCAGTCGTCAGCAGAAAGAACAGTTGGTGAGGGACTTGCTGCTGGAAGGTGGGCCGAGTGTGGCGACGCTGAGTCGGGAAATCGGCGTGGGTCAGTCAACGCTGTTCAGGTGGAAGAAGCGCCTGCGGAATCACGGTTCGCTGGACGCCATGCCGTCGGGGCGAGGGTCGGGCTGTGACAACCGCGAACGGCTTGCCGCGGTGATCGCGACGGCCGCGATGAATGCCGTCGAGCGTTCGGCGTACTGCCGCGAGCACGGCTTGCACGTCGAGCAGGTGGACACGTGGCGGCACGCAGTTGAGACCACGGACTTGCGTTCTGGCGCGGCCAGCCGGTTGGAACTCGTGCACGCGCGCCAAGGGGTGGGCGAGAACCTCGCGCGGACGAACGCGCACGGGCCGAAACCGCACGAATCATGCGCGAGTTCGAGCGGCACCGTTTCTGTCTGCGCTCGACGAACTGGAAAGGGCAGAGCGGGTAGAGGACGTGCCGCTTTCGGTCCGTGTCGATGTGCTCGCGCCCCTCGTGTGGCGTGTCGCTTGGTCACTGCGTTGACCGGCCGCGCGTACACTCCGCCCGCCGTTCGGGCCGCACGGTCTCGTGACGGGTTGCGACGGCCCACGTGTCCTGCGGTGTAGAGGGCACCAGACGCCTTGGTCGAACATATGCGGGCCAGCTCGGCGGCGGAACTACGAGCGAATTCGGTGTGACCATCGTGATACGACCATGGATTTCGCGGCGGCTGCTGTTTTCTGGCACCGAGCCTTCTTACGGAGTCGGCACGGGAGAAGAAGCACGACGGAGACGAGTTCGTTGCGGGCGTGCCGTTGGCTGGAATCTGAGGCGTGCGGGGAGATGCCTGCTGCTTTTCACGTTCGTGGTGGGCATGTTTGTGTGCGTCCCGCAGGCTGTCCACGCCGCTGTGACTGCGCCGGTCGGGCAGTGGATTCAGACTGACCCCGAGGCCAAGATCCCCGAATCCAGTCTCGTCCGAATCGATCAGATGCCCGACGGTACGCTTCAGGGTGTCGTGACGCGGGTGCTGCAGTCGCGCCTGGGGACCGACCCGCGGTGCGGGAAATGCACCGGGGAGTTGCACGACAAGCCTTTTGTCGGCATGACCGTCCTGTGGGGGCTCCGGCGCGATGGCGACAAGTGGGATCAGGGCTGGGTGCTCGATCCGCGCAACGGCAAGACCTACAAGGTGGAGGTGACGCCGATACATCATGGCGAAGCGCTCGATGTCCGCGCCTATGTAGGCACCCCGTTGTTTGGCCGGACACAAGTCTGGAAGCGGTATGCCGCAGGGGGCATCAGCCCACACGGCACGAACGCCGACCTCTCCCATAATCGGTAATCACTCCGCTGCTGCATGCGCGGCCTGCATGCGCGGTGCGCCGCCGCGGTACGGCAGTCGTAGAATGCACCGCGCTTCGGCGCAGGAGCGGTGCGTGAAAACGATGAAGAATGCTTCGGCCGTCGCGGCGCAGGCCGTCGGCGTGAGTGCGTGTTCAGGCCCGTTTCGCGGATCGCGGAACGGCGCCCCTTCGGATCTGAAGGAGGCTGCGGTTCACCACGTTGCACGGGCGAAGAACTTGCTTGAAGGGAACGCGTCAAACGAGACCGCCTCCTCGTTCCACTAGCGCATCGTGAGGGACCTGCCGGTCGGGTCGTATCGGACCGACTACACAGGTCGTAGGCATTGCCCGAAGAACCCAATCAAAAGGACGCGCATAGGCGCGTCAGGCGGCTGCGGCTGCGCGTGGGCCACGGCGTGTCGTGGCATGCCGTTCTCCTGTCCCTGGTGCCGGTGCTGGTCGCGGTCGGCGCGGCGGCTTTCGCCATCTGGCATTTCACCGAGGCGCCCACCCGCACGCTGACGCTCAGCAGCGGCCCGGTCGGCAGCGTCGTCTACACGATGGCCGAGCAGTATGTTCCTATCCTCAAGAAGGACGGCATCCGCCTCGTGGTCCTGCCATCGAAGGGCTCGTCGCAGAATCTCGAGCGGCTCGTGGACCCGCATTCCGACGTCGACCTCGCGCTCGTCCAGGGCGGCACCCAGATCAAGCAGAGCGTCGCGGATGTCGTCTCGCTCGGCAGCCTGTCCTATGAACCCATCGTCTTGTTCTATCGCGGCACCCAGCATCTCACGCAGCTTTCGCAGCTCAAGGGGCGCACGATCGGTATCGGCATGAAGGGCAGCGGGACCCAGGCCCTCGCGATGGCGTTCCTGAAGGCCAACGGCATCACGGGAGACGGCGACACCACCCTTGAG
>DASVGQ010000154.1:0-28758 GCA_036379455.1 Nevskiaceae bacterium | reverse complement strand
CCTAGTCCTTCGCGGGTCGCGCAGGCTTCGCTCAGGCCTTGCTGCCGAGATAGGCTGCCTGGATCACGGGGGAATCGAGCAGCTCCGCCGACGAGCCCTCATGCTTGAGCCGGCCGACCTCGAGCACATAGCCGCGGTCCGCAAGCTTGAGCGCCATGCGCGCGTTCTGCTCGACGATGAGGATGGTCACGCCCGTGTCGCGCACGTCGCGCAGCACGTGAAAGATGTCGCGCACGGTGATCGGTGCCAGGCCGAGGCTCGGTTCGTCCAGCAGCAGCAGGCGCGGCTTCGTCACCAGCGCCCGGCCGATGGCCAGCATCTGCTGCTCGCCGCCCGACAGCGTGCCGGCCATCTGCGCGCGCCGTTCGTGCAGCCGCGGAAAGATCCGGTAGGCGTAGGCACAGCTGTCCGCGACTTCCGCGGTCGGCCGTGTGTAGCCGCCAAGGCGCAGGTTCTCGGCCACCGACAGCGTGCCGAACACGCGCCGTCCCTCCGGCGACTGGCCGATCCCCATGCGCACGATGTGGTCGGTCCCGAGATGGGTGATATCCCGGCCGGCGAAGCGGATGTGCCCGGCGCGCGCACGATGCAGGCCGCTCAGCGTGCGCATGAGCGTGGTCTTGCCGGCGCCGTTGGCGCCAAGGATGGCAACGACTTCGCCTTCCGCGACATGCAGGGAGATGCCGCGGATCGCCTCGATGTGTCCGTAACTGACGTGAAGATCCTCCACTTCCAGGAGGTCCGTTGCCATCGCGCCGCTCCTCGCGCCGCCTCAGGCGGCGGCCTCCTCGTCCTCGCGCCCCAGGTAGGCTTCGACCACCACCGGATCGTCCCGCACCTCAGCCGGCGTGCCCTCGGCGATCTTCTTGCCGAAGTTGATGACCACGACCCGGTCGCTCACGTTCATCACCACGCTCATGTCGTGTTCCACCAGCAGCACGGTGATGCCGTCGTCGCGGATCGTGCGGATGGTGCGCGTCAGGTCCGCCGACTCCTGTTCATTGAGGCCGGCCGCGGGCTCGTCGAAGATGACGAGCTCCGGCCTCGCGATCAACGTGCGCGCGATCTCGACCCGCCGCTGCGCGCCGTAGGGCAGCGAGGTGACGATGTGATCCGCGACCTCCGTCAGCGCAAGGCGCTCGAGTACCTCCATCGCGTGCTGCGCGACGTCGCGCTCCTCGCGCCGCTGGAAGCGGGTCCGCAGCAGGCCCTGCCACCAGCGCTGCCGCATCTGCGGATGCATGCCGGCGATGACGTTTTCTAGCACGGTCATGTGCGCAAACAGGCGGATGGTCTGAAAAGTACGGCGGATGCCGGCACGCGCGATCCGGTACGGCGCCTGTCCGGCGATGTCGCGCCCGTGCCACAGGATCCGGCCTTCGCCGGGCCGGTACACGCCGGTGATCAGGTTGAAGACCGTGGTCTTGCCCGCGCCGTTGGGGCCGATCAGCCCGACGATCTGTCCATCCGCCACCGCGAAGCCGAGATCGTCGACCGCGCGCAGCCCGCCGAAGCGGATGCCGACATGTTGCAGTTCGAGCAGCGGGGCCGGCGCGCCGGCCGCCATCGCCGCGCGGTCGCTCATGCGCCACCCCGCGGGGCGGGCCAGATGCCCTGCGGGCGGATGATCATCACCACGATCATCACGATGCCGAACACGAGGAACCGGTACTGGGCCAGGTTGCTGAAGATCTGCGGCACGACGAACATCAGCACCGTCCCCAGCAGCACGCCCGGCACCGACACCTGTCCGCCGACAAGCACGATCGCGAAGAACACCACGGAGATGGTGAAGGTGAAGGACCCCGGGCTGACCGCCGAGAGCTGCATCGCGAACAGGGCGCCGGCCAGGCCCGCGATGCCGGCGGCCATGGCGAAGGCGCCGATCTTGTAGAGCCGCGCGTTGATGCCCATCGTCGTGGCCGCCAGTTCGTCGTACTTGAGGTAACGGAAGGTGCGCCCCAGCGACGAGCGTTCGAGGTTGTGAATCAGCCAAAGCACGATGGCGAGCACCACCCAGTTCAGATAGAACAGGTCTCCCTGGCTGGCGAACATGTGACCGAAGAGCTCCGGGCCGGGCACGCCGAAGATGCCGTCCGGCCCGCCTGTCAGCCCCAGCAGGTTGTTCTTCATTGCCAGGATGAAGATCTCGTTGAAGCCGATGGTGACGACCAGCAGGTAGTCGCCGCGCAGCTTGACGATCGGCGCCGAGAGGATGGCACCCAGCAGCGTGGCGACGATGATGGCGACGGGAATCGTCGCCAGCGCCGGCCAGCCGAAGGACATCGTCAGGATCGCGGTGACGTAGGCGCCGACGCCGAAGAACACGGCGTGCCCCATGTCGTACATGCCGGCACGGCCGAGCACCACGTCCTGCGACAGCGCGACGATCGCGTAGACCGCGAACACCCCGCCAATCGTCACCCAGGCCGGCGTGAGCACCACCGGTACGAGCAGGCCGACGAACCACAGCACGACGCCGGCGATGCCCGTGATGCGTGCGAAACGGCTGAGCTGGGAGCGGCGCCGCGCCGCCAGGCTGCGGGTATGCACGACCGCCGGCGAAGCGTTCGCCTGCTGCGGGTCGGCGGCCATCGCTCAGACCTTCTCCGCCACGCGCTCGCCGAGGATGCCCGACGGCCGCACCATGAGAATGGCGATCAGCAGCGCGAAGGTGATCGCGTTCTCCCACGAGCTCGAGATGTAGCCCGCGGCGAAGGCGTCGAACAATCCGAGCAGCACGCCGCCGAGCATGGCGCCCGGGATGTTGCCGATCCCGCCGATGATGGCGGCAATGAACGCGAACAGGCCGTAGGACCAGCCGAGGTTGAAGTAGGCCTGCCGGTAGTACAGGCCCACGAACAGGCCGCCGATGGCGCCGAGGCACGGCCCGATGATGAACACGAAGGCGATCACGCGGTCGACGTTGATACCCATCAGCCGCGCCGCGTCCTGGTCGATCGCCGAGGCGCGGATGGCCGTGCCGATGCGCGTGTGGTGCACGAACAGGTACAGCGCGATCATCAGCGCGAGCGTGCCGAGGATGATGACCGCCTGCACGAGGCTCAGGCTGGCGCCGCCTACAAGCCACTGGACGTTGGGCAGCACATTGGGCGGGAAGGTGCGCAGCTTGGCGCCCCACACCAGCATGATGCCGTTCTCGATGAGCATCGACGCGCCCAGCGCGGAGACCACCGGCGACAGGCGGTGAGCGTGGCGCAAGGGCTTGTAGGCGAGCCGGTCGAGCACAACGCCGGCCACGCCGATGCCAACGATGGCGAACACGAAGGCCAGCCCGAGCACGATGAGGTTCGGCAGGCCGCTGAAGATGCCTGCCGACAGCGTCGTCAAGCCGATATAGGCGCCGAGGATGCACAGGTCGCCGTGCGCGAAGTTGATGAGCTTCAGCACGCCGTAGACCATCGTGTAGCCCAGCGCGATGAGCGCGTAGATGCCGCCGATGGTCAGGCCGTTGATGAACTGCTGGATGACGAAGTCCATGCCGCCCTCAGCGCTGCCGCGCGCGTCGTCGCGTCAGCGCGGCGCGGCGGTCGGCCACCGTCTCCATCCCGCGCGACGCCTCGCCGGCTGCTGCCTCGCCCCCGCGGTACCTCAGGCCTTCGTCGACTCCGAGTACACGACCTTGTAGCCGCCGCCGGGCTGCACCACGAAGGCCGACATCGGGCTGCCGACGCGCTCGCCGTCGCTGCTCCACTTGAAGGGGCCGGTGAGGCCGTCCAGCGGCTTGGGCATGTCGTGCATCCACGCCTCGAGTTTCGTCGGATCGGTGCTCTTCGTCGCCTCGATGGCCGCGAACACGCCGCGCAGGCCGTCGGCGTTGGTGTAGGTGAAGATGCTCGGCGGATCGCTGCCGTAGGCGGCCTTGTAGGCCGCGGTGAATGCCTTCGCGGCCGGATACGGCAGGTCATCGGGCGGCGGGACGTTGATCATCACCGAGCCCGGCGCCGCATCGCCGGCGATCTTCGCGAAGGCCGAATTCTGGTTCGCGTCGCTGCCGACGAAGGTCGCCTTCATGTTCAGCTGCACCATCTGCGCGCGCACCAGCCCGCCGTCGCTGTAGTAGCCCGCGTAGTACAACACGTCCGGATCCTTCGACTTGATGTGCGTAAGCGTCGCCGTGTAGTTCTGCGTGCCGGCGTCGATGAAGCTGCGATCGACGATGTTGCCGTGCAGCGCCTTGATGTCCTTGATCACGTCGGCAGCCAGCGCGGTCGCGTAGCTCGAGTGGTCGCTGAGGATGGCGATGCGCTTGTAGTGCTTGACCTTGACGAAGTAGTGGGCGGTGAACTTCGCCTCCTCGCCGTTGGCCGGCGCGTTGCGGAAGAAGGTCTTCCAGCCGCGGTGCACGAGCTCATTGGCGGTGCCGTCAGACGTCTGGATGACGTTGGACTGCGCGTAGATCGCGCCCGCCGCCAGCGCCTCGCCGCTCGCGTAGGAACCGATCACCGCCGTCACGCCGTCGTTGACGAGCTTGCGCGCGCAGATAGCGGCCTGCGACGCCTGGCCCTCGTCGTCGCACACGGACACCTCGATCTTGCGACCCAGCAGCCCGCCCTTGGCGTTCTGCTCCTTCACCAGCAGCTTGACCGCGTTCTCGATCCCCTGCCCCTCCGCCGCAAAGGCGCCCGTGATCGGCGCCTGCACGCCGATGCGGATCGGCCCGCTCGCCGCGAACGCGCTGCCGGTTCCCGCCACCATCGTCAGGCACGCCGCGGCCGTGGCCGCGATGACGCCGCCCAGGATCCTGCTCCTCATCTTGTCCTCCTCAGTCCAGACCTGAGCCGATGCGCGCCATGCGCATCCGTGCCGGTCCGTCGCGGGTGCCAGTACCGGCACCGCTTGCTCAGGAGGTCAGAACACCTGCGTTCCGCAAAAGTTCCCGGCCGCCCTGAGGCTTGCGAAACGCCGCGTGGTGCTACCGGTCGTCGAGCGTCAGCAGCGTCGCATTGCCGCCGGCGGCGGCGGTGTTGACGCTGAAGCTGCGCTCGACGGCGAAGCGCAGCAGGTAGTGGGGCCCACCGGCCTTCGGCCCGGTACCGGACATGCGCTCGCCGCCGAAAGGCTGCACGCCGACCACCGCGCCGATCTGGTTGCGGTTGACGTAGACGTTGCCGACCCGCGCGCGCCGCCGGATGTGTTGCACGGTCTCGTCGATGCGGCTGTGGATGCCGAGCGTCAGGCCATAGCCGGTGGCGTTGATCGCGTCGATCACGGCGTCGAGTTCGTCCGCCTTCCAGCGCACCACGTGCAGCGCCGGGCCGAAAACCTCGTGTGTCAACACGGCGATAGACGGGATCTCGTAGGCGCGTGGCGCGAAGAAAGTGCCGTGCGCCGCGCTCTCCGGCAGCGGCGCCTGGGCGATGAGCTGCGCCTCGCGGCCCATGCGGGCGGCGTGCTCCTCGAGCAGCCCGCAGGCCGGCACGTCGATCACCGGCCCGACGTCGGTGGACAGCAGCGCCGGGTCGCCGACCTTGAGCTCGGCGACGGCGCCCTTGAGCATCTCGATGACGTGATCCGCGACGTCCGCCTGTACGAACAGCACGCGCGCCGCCGAGCAACGCTGGCCGGCGGAATCGAAGGCCGATGTGACAACGTCCGCGACGAGCTGCTCGGGCAGCGCGGAGGAATCCGCGATGAGCGCGTTCTGCCCGCCGGTCTCCGCGATAAGCGCCGCGATGGGCGCATTGCGCGCCGCCAGCGCCCGGTTGATCGCCCACGCCGTGTCCGTCGACCCGGTGAAGGCCACGCCGGAGACGCGGTCGTCCCGGGTGAGCGCCGCGCCCACCGTCTCGCCGTCGCCGGGCACGAACTGCAGCACCGCTTCCGGCACTCCGGCCTCGTGCAGCAGGCGCGTGACGGCGCATCCGGTCAACGTGGTCTGCTCCGCCGGCTTGGCGATCACGCTGTTGCCGGCCACCAGCGCAGCGGCGACTTGGCCCGTGAAGATCGACAGCGGGAAATTCCACGGGCTGATGCACACGAACACACCACGCCCGCGCAGGTACAGCTCGTCCCGCTCGCCGGTCGGCCCCGGCATGCGTTCGGGCGCCCCGAACAGCCGGCGCGCCATCATCGCGTAATAGCGGCAGAAGTCCGCCGCCTCGCGTACCTCGCCCAGCGCCGCCGGAATGGTCTTGCCGGCCTCGCGCACGGCGAGCGCGACGAGCTCGCCGCGATGCGCCTCGAGCAGATCCGCCGCACGCTCCAGCACGGCGGCGCGCGCGTCCGCCGGCCGCTCGTCCCACGCCGGCTGTGCCGCCACGGCGTTGACCAGCGCGCGCTCCACCGTCGCTGCGTCCGCCGCCTGCGTGTCGCCGACCACCACGCGACGGTCCGCCGGGTTCGTCACATCGACCTTCGGCGTCGCCGACTTCGCACCCGGCACCAGCGGCTGCGCGTGCCACGGAGGCCGCTGCGCGTTCACTGCCTGCGCCAGCGCGCGGAGCTCGTCGTCGTTCGAGAGGTTGATGCCCATGGAATTCTTCCTGGCTGTGCCGTACAGGTCGCGCGGCAAGGGGATGCGCGGATGCTCATAGCGCCCGCCGTGCGCGGCGCCGAAGTCGCGGACCGCCGCGCAGGGATCGGCCACCAGCTCGTCGATGGGCAGCGTGGCGTCGCTGATGCGGTTGACGAAGCTCGTGTTCGCGCCATTTTCCAGCAGCCGACGCACGAGGTAAGGCAGCAGGTCCTTGTGGCTGCCGCAGGGCGCGTAGACGCGGCACGGCACGTTCCAGTGCGCCTCGCCGATGACGTTCTCGTAGAGCGCCGCGCCCATGCCGTGCAGGCGCTGGAATTCGAAGGGACGGCCGGCAGCGAGGCGATGCACGGCGGCGATGGTGTAGGCGTTGTGCGTGGCGAACTGCGGATAGATGACGTCCGGACCGGCGCCCAGCAGGCGCCGCGCGTTCGCCAGATAGGAAACGTCGGTATTCGGCTTGCGGGTGAACACCGGGTAGCCGACGAGCCCGCGCTCCTGCGCGCGCTTGATCTCCGAGTCCCAGTACGCGCCCTTGACGAGCCGCACGCACCAGCGGCGCCGCGCGGCGACGGCGGTCTGGATCAGCCAGTCGATCACGTACGGCGTGCGCTTGGAGTAGGCCTGAACGGCGAGGCCGAAGCCGTTCCAGTCCGCCAGAGACGGATCGGTGAATACCGCTTTCATGATCTCCAGCGACAGCTCGAGCCGATCCGCCTCCTCGGCGTCGATGGTCAGCGCGATGTGCTGCTGCATGGCCAGTTGCGCAAGTTCCAGCACGACCGGCGTCAGCTCGGCGTGTACGCGCGCCCGCTGGGCCACCTCGTAGCGCGGGTGCAGGGCGGACAGCTTGACGGACACCGAAGGCGCGTCGAGCACGCTATCGAACGGCCCGCGCGCGCCCAGCGCGAGGATCGCGTGGCGGTAATCTTCCTTGTAGCGGGCGGCGTCCGCCGCGGTCAGCGCCGCCTCGCCGAGCATGTCGTAGGAATAGCGGAAGCGGGCGTTGTCGCCCTGCGCGGAGCGGTCCAGCGCCTCCTCGATGGTGCGGCCCATGACGAACTGGTGGCCCATGATGCGCATTG
Source organism: Nevskiaceae bacterium (assembly GCA_036379455.1). Taxonomy (GTDB): domain Bacteria; phylum Pseudomonadota; class Gammaproteobacteria; order Nevskiales; family Nevskiaceae; genus SCRT01. Next base: position 21,177 of record DASVGQ010000154.1, on the reverse strand, counting down.
CGTGGCGCACCGCCAGCCGCACCACCGGCTCGCCGGCTCGTGCCATGAGCCGCGTCAGGGCGTTGCCTACGTCGCGGCGCGTGCCGTCCGACAGCCGCACCATGCGGCCCGTCAGCATCAGACCCCACGTGGAGGCGTTGACGAACAGCGAATCGCTGCGCCCCAGGTGCTGCTTCCAGTCCGCGTCCGCCAGCTTGTCGCGGATCAGCCGGTCGCTCGTGGCCGCGTCGGGGATGCGCAGCAGCGCCTCCGCGACGCACATCATCAGCACGCCTTCTTCGCTGGAAAGGTCGTACTGGCGCATGAAGGAGTCCACGGCGCTGTGTTCGGCCGGATGCGCGCGCACGCTTGACACCAGCGCCGTGGCATCCGCCGTGACGCGCGCGGCGTCCTCCGGCGCAAGCCGCGCCTCCGCAAGGCGGGCCGCGACGGCCGTCGTCTCATCCGCGGTCCACGCCGCGGTGATCGCCCTCCACGCCGCGTTCCCGGCCGGCGGCAGCTCGCTTGCACAGATCTCGTTCATGTCAAATCAGCCGCGGTTGCGCGGCAGACAGGGGGCGAACACCGGCGTATCGACCCGCCAGCCCGCGCTGCCGTGGATGAACTGCACGGTGCACTTGTGCCAGCCACCCTGCAGCTCTTCCGCAAGGGACTGGAAACGCAGTTGCACGGCCGGGTCATGCGCCCACCCCGGCACGCCGGTGATCGCGTAGGTGTAAGTCACCTTCGCCAGCGGCTGCGTGACGTTCGTGTCATGGAATACCGGCGACACGCTTACCACCCGGCCCAGCTGCAGGTAGCCCGTGCAGAACGCAAGGCCGTCGGGCCGCGCGAGGTCGTCGCGGCCGGCGGCCGTCAGGTAATACGTTGCCCCCTGCTTCGTCAACAGCCCCGCGGTCACCAGCGCGTTGGCGCGATCCGTCGAGAACGCGGCGTCACCCCGCGGCGGCCGCCACGGATAATGGGCCGCGGGGCGGTGGCCGATGACGAGCGGCGGCGCGACCTGCATGCAGTCGGACCCCAGCCACCACCCGGAACGAAACCACCCGCTGAGCGCCTGGGTGGCGTCCGCGCGGTCGGGTGGCTGCAGTGTCGGTGCCGGTATCGCGGCGACAGCGACCGGCGCCAGCGCCGCCAGCAGCGCGCCCGCGAGGCCGCTCCACCACACGCGCACGTGCATCCTGACGGCACCCCTGCATGGACATGGACCGCGTTGCGTCGAGACGGGGTCGGGCCCCGCGCAGCCGCGGCCGCTCATCGACCGTGCTGCGCGGCGGATGTTCCCGCCGGCGTGCGCCGCATCGCCCGCGACGCGACCGATGGCACCACGCGTGGCTCGCGCACGAGGCCCGTGCCGCGCCGCCGTCAGTCGATGTCTTCCTCGAAGCGCAGATGCTTGACGCTGCGGCCGTTGCGGCGCACGAGCTTGAGCGCCTCGATGCCGATCTGCACGTGCGACTCGACGTAGCGCGCCTTGACGACCGCGTCGCTCGCCGCCGTCTTGATCCCGTCGTGGAACATCGGCTGGTCGGACACCAGCAGCAGGGCGCCGGAAGGGATGCGGTTGGCGAAGCCGACGCCGAACAGGGTGGCGGTCTCCATGTCGATGGCCATGCAGCGTAGGCTGCGCAGGTACTCCTTGAACGCGACGTCGAACTCCCACACCCGGCGATTGGTCGTGTACACCGTTCCGGTCCAGTAGTCGTGGCCGAGATCGCGGATGGTCGTCGACACCGCGCGCTGCAGCTGGAAGGCCGGCAAGGCCGGCACCTTCGGCGGCAGGTAATCGTCGCTGGTGCCTTCGCCGCGGATCGCGCCGATCGGCAGGATCAGGTCGCCGAGCCGGTTCTTCTTCTTGAGCCCGCCGCACTTGCCGAGAAACAGCACGGCCTTGGGCGTCACCGCGGAGAGCAGGTCCATCACCGTCGCGGCGTTCGGGCTGCCCATGCCGAAATCGATCATGGTGAGCCCGTCAGCCGTCGCACAGGGCATCGGCCGGTTGCGGTCGACGACGGTGCCGCCGGTCATGCGGCAGAACACGTCGAGATAGCCGATGAAGTTGGTCAGCAGCACGTAGCCGCCGAAATCCTGGAGCGGCTGGCCGGTGTAGCGCGGCAGCCAGTCCTTGACGATCTCCTGCTTCTCTCCCATCCGCCGGATGCTACTGCAGCGCCCAGGGGCAGCCAAAGTGGCCGCGCGGGCTCCAGCCCGGAGGCCTTCGACAGCGGTCCGCTCGGCTCAGGTCGAGGTAGGCGTCGGCGGCGTCGTCAGGTGCCCCAGCAGGTGCATGTCCATGACCTGACGCGCCACCGGCGCCGCCTGGAACGCGCCCTCGGCGCCACGCTCGGCGACCACGGCCACGACGATCCTCGGATCGTTCGCCGGCGCGAAGCTGATGAACAGCGCGTTGTCGTGATACTGCACCGTGCCCTTGACGGTCTGGCGCTCGTCCGCGACCTGCGCCGTCCCGGTTTTCGCCGCGATCGGATACGGCGCGTCGTGCCCGACGGTCCACGCCGTGCCGAGCGGATCCTGCGCCGCCATCTCCATGCCGCCGACGATCTCGCTCCACTGTCCCGGGTGCGCCTGTTCGATGCGCGCACGCGGATCCGGCCGGCCGGGAACCTCCGCGGCGCCGAAGCCGGCCTTCATGGCGTGCACGATATGCGGCTTGAATCCGGCGCCCGCGCCGGACATCCGCACCGTCGCCATCGCCAGCTGCATCGGCGTTACCCGCCAGATGCCCTGACCGATGCCGGTGTTGAGCGTCTCGCCCGGATACCAACCGTGGCCGAAGTGGTGGTGGACCCATGCCGGGTTCGGCACGAGCCCGCCGAGCTCGCCCGGCAGCTGCACGCCGGTCGGCTTGCCAAAGCCGAACAGCGGCAGCCATTCGTCGATGCGCGCGATGCCGAGCGCCCAGGCCACGTGGTAGAAGAACACGTCGCAGGACTGCTCGATGGCCTGCTGCAGGTTGAGCAGGCCGTGGCCCGTGAGCTTCCAACAGTGGAACACGTGGGAAGTTCCGGGCAGCGTGAAGTAACCGGGGCAGAAGTACTTCGTCTTGTCCGTCAGCGTGCCCGCCTGCAGCCCGGCGAAGGCCATGAAGGGCTTGATGGTGGAGCCCGGCGAGAACAGCCCCTGCAACGCCCGGTTGTACAGGGGTTTGTCGGGATCGTGCAGCAGCGCCTGGTAGGCGGCCTGCGAAATGCCTTCGACGAAAGGCATGGGGTTGTAGCCGGGCTTGGAGACCAGCGCCAGCACTTCGCCGTTGCGCGGATCGACCGCAACGACGGCGCCGTTGTACTTCCCGAGCGCCTGCATCGCGACCTGCTGCAGGCGTGAATCCACCGTCAGGTACAGGTCCTTGCCATCGACGCCGGCCTGCTCGCCCAGCGTGTGGAGCGGCCGGCCGAGTGAGTCGACTTCCACGGTGCGGGTCCCCGGCGTGCCGCGCAGCTCGTTCTCGAAGCTGCGCTCCACGCCCGCGCGGCCGATCTGGTCCAGCCCGGCGTAGAGATTCGGATCGATATGCTTGAGATCCTCCGCTGTGATGCCGCCCACATAGCCGATCACGTGTGAAAGCGTCGCCCCCAAGGGGTAGTCGCGCATCAGGTCCGCGCGCAGGTGCACGCCCGGAAAGCGGTAGCGGTTGACTTCGAACAGCGCCACTTCGCTCGGATCCATGCGCACCAGCAGCGGGACGGGCCGGTAGGAAGGCATGCCCTGCGACTGTTCACGGAAGCGCGTCAGATCGTCCGCCGTGATCGGCAGCAGGCGCTTGAGTTGCGCGAGCGTCGCCTTCAGGTCACTCACCTGGTCGCGCTGGATCGCCAGATCGAAGGACGGCATGTTGCGGGCCAGCAGCACGCCGTTGCGGTCATAGATCAAGCCCCGTACCGGCGGGATCGGCACCGCGCGCAGGTAGTTGTCCCGTGCCTGCGTGTTGTAGTAGCCGTAGTCGAGGACCTGCAGCTGGGCGATGCGCAGGCCGGCCACCGCAGTCAGCCCGGCCCCCGCGACGGCCGCCGCGCCGAGCCGTTTCAGGAACCGACGCCGCGCCTTGAACTCGTTTTCCAGATCCTCAGGTGTACTCACGTTTCCGCAGCGTTATCATCGATAACTAAGGTATTACATGAAGCATGCTCGCCTGCCCACGCAATGCGGTCAGTGGTATCAGCCCGCGCGTCGCGACCCAAGCGACGCGGCATAGACACACCCCCATGAAAATGATTCCACCTCCCGGCGCCTGCGTGGCCTGCGCGACATCCGCGTGGCTCGCATCCCGCTGGCCCGATGAACCAGCCGCCCGCGCGACTGCGCCGCTTCACCATCATTGCCGGGCGCTCCCGGATCGATGCGCCGGCTGATCTTGGCCCTGCTGCTGCTCGCGGCGAGCGCGGCACACGCAGGCCAACTGCTGCAGGTCCAGCTCCTGCCACGCCTGTGCGCGCCGGGCAGCGTGCGCGCCGTGTTGAGCCTAAGCACAACGCCAGACGTCCAGCTGTTCACGATGAACGACCCGGCGCGACTCGTCGTGGACCTCCACGGCGTGCACCCGGCTGACGCCGTGCGCCGCCCGAGCTATCGCGACGGCGTGATCGACGACCTGCGCTTCGGCGTACACCGCTTCGGCACGCGGATCGTCTTCGACCTCCGTCGACCCGTGCATTTCAGCGACTTCATGCTGGCGGCGGCCCCGCCCTTCGCGCGCCGCCTCGTCATCAACCTCACACCGGCGAGCGCCGCGGCATCGCGGGATCGCGCGCGGCTGGCACACGCAAGCTTCTCGCCCTGCGGGCCGCACCCGGCACCAGCGGCCGCGCCGCGCGCCGTCGCACTCGTCCCGGTCTCCGCGTCCTCCGCGCGGCCCTTCGTCGTTGCCGTGGATCCCGGACACGGCGGCATTGATCCCGGCGCGCACGGCCCGGACGGCCTGGATGAGAAGATCGTCACGCTGGCCGTCGGCCGCGACCTCGCGCGGCTCATCGACCGCCAGCCCGGCATGGAAGCGGTCCTGACGCGGTCCGGCGACTACTACGTCCCGCTGCAGACCCGCGTCGCGATCGCGCGCAAGGCCGGCGCGGACATCTTCATCTCCATCCACTGCAACGCCAGCACCGATCCGGCGGTACACGGCACCGCCGTGTACATGCTCTCGCCGCATGGCGCAAGCAACGTGCAGGCGCAGCGCGTCGCCGACCGCGAGAACGCCGCCGATACGGTCGGCGGCGTGGAGCTGCGCGACATGGGCGGCGAGCTTGCCTCGACGCTGGTGAGCATCGCCCAGTCCGCGTCGCTGGACGCCAGCGCGGATCTTGCCGGCCAGCTCCTCCATGCGATGGCGCAGATCTCGCCGGTGTGGGAACCGCACGTCCAGCGGGCCAATTTCGTCGTGCTGCGCGCGCTCGCCATCCCTTCCGTGCTGGTGGAAACGGACTTCATCACCAACCCCCATGAAGAGCGGCTGCTGGGCAGTCCACGCTATCAGGAACGCGTCGCCGGCCGGCTGCTCCGCGGCGTCGAGAGCTACTACCGGCATTACCAGCCGCACGAGCATGAACCGTTCCTGAGCGCCGACGCAGTACATCGCAGCGCGGCGGCGCCGCTGCCACGCCGCCGGGCAGCCTTCACGCGTTGACGCGCGTCTCCGGGAGACCGTCCGCCCGCGTGAAGCACGCAGGCGGCGCCCGTTCTCACCCGGCCTCTGCAACGGGAATGCGCCGGCCGCCGGCGCGACCAGCCGGTCAGCGTGCGACGCCTCCGGCAGGAATCCTCAGCAGCATCCCGACCCGCAGCAGGCTGTCGTCGCGCAGATGATTCGCGCGCCGCAGCAGCGCCACGGACAGGCCGTGCTGCGCCGCGATACCGCTCAGCGTCTGGCCTGGACGCACGTGCTCCCAGAGCACCGCCGGGCGCGATGAAGAAGCCGTGCGTCGGGCCGTCGCCCCGCGCGGCACGACCAGCCGCTGCCCGGCGTGGATCAGGCTGTCGTGCAATCCGTTTGCCGCCTGCAGCGCCGCGGTGGACACCCGCAGGTGCGCGGCGATGCCGTCGAGCGTCTGCCCGGGCTGCACGCGATACGTGGCCGCCTGCACGGAAGCATCGGCCTGCTCGGCCGCGTCGTCTTCTGCACGCGCCGGCGCAGCGCCTGTGGGGAGCACCAGAAGTTCTCCGACGCGAATGTCGCTGCCCTGCAGATGGTTTGCCGCGCGCAAGGCCGCGACGGAAATTCCGGCACTGGTCGCGATACCGTCCAGCGTCTGACCCGGCTGCACGCGATAGCGCGTTGTCGATCCGGTGCCTGCCTGTTGAAGCGACGCGGCGGCAGTCGGAGCGGGTGCCTGCCCGGATACAGGCACGCTCAGCACTTGGCCAACGTGAATCTCGCTGCCGCGCAGATGGTTGGCATCCTGTACGGCCGCAACGGAAGAACCTTCGCGTGCGGCGATGCCGCTGAGCGTCTGCCCCGGTTGCACGCGGAAGATCACGTCGCGGTATACCGCGCTGGTGAAGTGCGGCACCCCGGTGTCGGTGCCCGTCGGCACGTGCAGGACTTCGTCGATCTGCAGATCGCGCGCGTCGTGCAGCCCGTTGGCCTGCATGAGCTGCGCCACGCTGATGCCGAAGCGTTGTGCGATGCGGCCCAGGTCATCCCCCGGCTGTACGCGGTACGTCGCGTACTGCGCGCGCGGCGCCGATGCGGCCACATAGCTGGGTGTCGGGACGGACAGAGACGGCGGCGTTGCCATGGCGAGGTACAGGCGCTCGAAGCGCGACGCTTCGCCCACCGGCACGCGGATCATGCTCCCGGCCGGCACCGCCAGCCGTCCGTCGACCACCGCCGGATTGAACTCGGGATTGAGCAGGGAGAAGGCTCCGTCTCCGGCGTCGGCGAGCCGATCAAGCGCACCCCACGACAGCGTGCGCCGCGTCGTCACGGTGTCAAAGCGGATCGGCGCGTCGTAGTGCAGACCCGGAAACCACTCCCCGGCGTGGTCGGCGATCGCGTTCGCGGCGAGGAACTCTGCGTAGAAATTCTTCGATGCGAAGCCGAAACGCGGGTTGCGGTAATTCTCGATGAGCTGGGCCAGCGTGGAATCGCCGGTCGCGGCCAGCGCCTGCTGCAGCCCGCCGCGGCCGTAGTTCCACGCCGTGATGGCGAGCGGCCAGCTGCCCAGCGCGGCGTAGTTGGCGCTCAGCAGCTGGGCGGCGGCCCGGGTAGACAGCCACGGGTCGCGGCGGTCGTCCTGCACGGCGTCGACGGTCATGTAGAGACGCGCAGAACTCGGCATGAACTGCCAGATCCCCGCCGCGCCGTCGAAGGAATAGGCCGAGCGCCGGAATGAGGACTCGATAATCGGCAGCCGCGCGAGCGCCGCCGGCAAACCGTAGTACGAAAGGATGCCGTCGATGCGCGCGTCATAGCGCCCGGACCGTTCGAGGGCAGCGCGCGTGCGTTCGCGCAGCCCGCGTTGCACGTGCAGCGTTCCTTCAAGCCGCCCGAAGTCGCGCACCCCGGCCGCGCGAAGCGTGCGATAGACCTGCGCCGCATACGGCGTCATCCGCGCCGCGTCGCCGCCCGCCGCGACGATCGTGCGCAGCGCACGTTCGTTGCGCGCGATCGCGCCCTGCTCGGACGCGTTGCGGCCGCTGTCCGGCATCATCGGCGGAAAATCGAGGACTTCCAGCACCGCATCGGGGGCCAGCGTGGAGATCACCACGCTCTGGTTCGTCGAGTACTCGCCGAAAATGTCCTCCCAGAAGTCGACGGCCGGGTACAGCACGGCAGGCTCCGGAAAAACTGCGGCATCGAGCCCGGTCGTGCGCTCCGCCGCGGTCGGCGCCGATGCCCACGCGTACAGCGGAACGATCGCGGCGACCAGCAGGCCCACCGCCCAACCCCAGCCTCTCCGTGCGAGACGTCGATCGCACCCACGCTTGCGGCACGCGCCATGCGCGACAGTGCGCGCGGTGCCGCGGCCCACGGATTCAGCAAGCAAACTCGTCAAGTCGTGTCGCACCCCTCGTGCCACCGTGCTCCGTTCGCACCGACCGCTGCGCCGCAACCCGCACGTTCCTGCCGCCTCCGCAACGGAAACACGACAACGGCGCCATGCGGTCGCGCGATCCGTATGCGGACCTCCAGAACACCAGCGCCCGACGCGGCGCCGTCACGAATGCGGCTGTGACCGCGGCGACAAAAAAAAGTTTAGGGACGTCGGCACACGGCGGTGGACCTTGAACGGAAATGTCGACCGCAGGACCGCCCCCGCACGCCACAGGCCGTTCATCGATCAACCGACGGCATCCCTCCGCCGTGCGGTGCGGCTTCGCGGCGCGCCGCGGGCGGGCGTCGTACAACGGTGGCGTCACGGGTAAACGCTTCTTGCTGGAACAGGCGACGGACAGCGTTATCCGCAGCCCGCAAGTGCGCGCACCCGCGCGCTCATCCGGCCCCGTCCGGACTCCGTTCGGGAACCGCGCGCTATTCTCGGTGCGACATCCGACCGGCACGCCCATGCACCCCTGCCTGCATCGACTGCGGACGCTGAAGCTCGACCGCACAACGCGCATGCTCATCATCAGCGTGTTCCTCGGCGTGGTCGGCGCGCTCGGCGCCGAGTTGTTCCTTTATTTGTTGCGGCTCGCCGATACCTGGTTCCTGGACGCGATCGCCCACTACCAGACGATCACCGTGGCCGCGGCCCACGCCCGTGGCGCGCCACCTCTCCCCTTCACGCACTTCTACTGGTGGATGCCGCTGGCCACGACGCTCGGCGGACTCGCCGCGGGCATCCTGATCTACGGCCTTGCGCCCGAAACCGAGGGCCACGGCACGGACGCCGCCATTACCGCCTTCCACGACAAGGCGGGCCGCATGCGCGCCCGCGCCCCGTTCGTGAAAATCATCGTCAGCGCGCTGACCATCGGCAGCGGGGGCTCGGGAGGGCGCGAGGGACCGACCGCGCAGATCGCCGCCGGCGTCGGCGCCATCGTCGGCAGCCTGTTCAAGCTGGACGACGACGAGCGGCGCACAGTGGTGCTCATCGGCATGGCGGCTGGCCTGTCCGCGATCTTCAAGAGTCCCCTCGGCACCGCAATCTTCGCGGTGGAGATCCTCTACTCGCGCATGGCCTTTGAAGGCAACGCGCTGATCTACACCCTGATCTCCGCCTCCGTGGCCTACGCGATCGTCGGTGCCTTCTCCGGCTACACGCCGCTGTTCCTGCTGCCCGCCGCAAGCGACCGCATGGTGCAACCAACGGACCTGCTGTGGTTCGCGCTGCTGGGAATCCTGTGCGGGGGCTTGGGCGCGTTGCTGCCCAAGGTCTACTACACGGTGCGCGACGGCTTCCGCGCGCTGCGCATGCCCAACGCGCTCAAACCCGCTCTCGGCGGGCTCCTCGTCGGCGTCATCGGCATCTTCATCCCGCCAGTCATCGGCGGCGGCTACGGCTATATGCAGTTCGCGCTGCAGGGCGGCACCGGCCTCGCGGCCTGGGTGCTGCTGCTGTTCGCGCTCGGCAAGATGGTGACGTTGTCCTTCACGATCGGCTCCGGCGGCGCGGGCGGCATGTTCGGCCCCACGCTCTACGTCGGCGCCGCCTTCGGAGCCGCCGTCGCCGCCTTCCTGCAGCTCTTCCACGTCCCCATCGACAGCTCGTCGCTCGCCGTGGTCGGCATGGCGGCGGTGTTCGCGGGCGCCGCGCGCGTGCCGATCGCGTCAATGGTGATGGTCATCGAGATGACCGGCAGCTTCCATCTCATCGCACCGACGATGCTGGCCGTCGCGCTCGCCTTCATCGTGCAGTTCGGACTGACGCGCCGCGCGCGCTACCCCACGATCTACGAGGCGCAGCTGCCGACGCCGGCGCAGAGCCCGGTGTACCGCAAGGCCTACTACGACACGGTCGCCGACCTGCTGCGCCGCCGCCAGATCCAGCTCGACGACGATCTGCTTTCCGAGGAGCTGCGCGACTCGCTCGAGCAGGGACACGGCGTCGCGCTTTCCAACGCCGGCGGCGAACGGCTGTATCGGCTGGCTCTCGCGCCCGGATCGCCGGTCGTCGGCCAGGAGGTGCGCAGCCTCGCGCTCGACAAGCTGGGCGTCGTCATCGTCGGGTTGATCCGCGGCGAGGGCAACGTGGTGCCGAACGGTTCCACGCAGCTGCAGGTGGGCGACGGGTTGCTGGTGGCCGCCGGCGCATCCGGCATCGACGGGTTCCGCAGCCTCATCCAGGCGCCAACGATGGCGCCGCCGATCACGGGCTGACCGACCGGGCGCTCATCTGGCCTGCGCCGGCGGTGCGCCGATCGCTCCTACGCGCGTGGCGAATTGCTCCAGCAACGCACCGACGCGCAGCGCCAGGGGCTTATGTTCGGTCTCCGGCCACAGGCGTGTCTGGATGACGTACGACAGCGCAATACCGATCGCGATGCCGACCAGTCGATCGCGGATATCCGTGAGATCCGTCGTGGGGCCGAACTGGCCCAGCATCGCAAGCCCGAAGGTGTACATGATCTGCAGGCCCGCGGCCTGCGTACGAGATGCACTCGGAGCCAGCCGACACGTAGACCGCCAGCCCGTACACCGGCAGCGTGATCAGCAGCAGGCCGACGATGGACTCGAGATGCGGCACGACGAACACCGTCATGAGAAGCGCGATCGCGCCTCCCAGGCTGGCGCCGAGGATGCGCAGGTGCATCTTGCGGTTGAAGGCGTCGAGCGAGGGCTGCGCGACGATCAGGCAGGTCGTCATCACGGTCTTGAGGCCGACCCAGTCGCTGGCCGTGTAGAACGGATACGCCAGCATCCTGGCGAGCAGCGTCTTGAGCGCGAACTGGACGTAGCCGGGATTCGTCCGCGCGTCGGCCACCAGAACACGCCGCAGCAGGCCTTGCCCTGCTCGTGGCCGCGCCTGCGCCGACGCCGGCCGCTCGTTGGCGAGCATGCGCAGGGTGCTCCACATGGCGGCCACTGGCCCTTCAACGCCCGGCGGTGCGGCTGGGCGCTCATCAAGCGTGAACGCCGCGTTGCTGGCGATGCATTCATCCAGCCGCCGGCACGTCTGCCAAACCGGGTCGAGCAGCGCGCGATCCAGATCCTCCTATCCGTCGCTCTGCAGGCGCATCGCCTGTTCGCGCAGCGCGACTACCGCCGCGGCCGCCTGCCGATGCCACGTGCGTTCGTGCTGAGAGGCCTTGTCGCGCATCCGCGCGAAGCGCAGCAGCAGGAGAGGAGCCCGACGAGGCGCGCCATGACGATGTTCGCCTGCGTGGCGTAGAACACGACGAACAGGGAGATGGCGCCGAGAAACGGCACCTGCAGCATCATCGAGGAAACGATGCGGATGGCGGCCGCCAGCAGGGTGCGCAGCGTGATGTTCCAACGCCCCGGATAGGGACGCATTCCCGTCGCGAGCATCTCGATCATGGCAACGCTGCGGCGGCCCGCGCCTGCTACACGTCGGCCGCCGCCGCATAGCCTTCGTCGAGCAACGGCGCGACGCGCCGCAGCGTATCCGCCGCCTACGTCGCATTTGCGCGCACAACGGCCACCGCAACCATTGCAGACTCGGGTCCGAACTTCTGCGCAGCGACGGAACGTTTCGTCAATGAGATCTGCGCTTCCAGCCCTTCGAGCTGGGCCCTCGCTTGTTCCAGCGCGAGCCGATACGGGCGCGGATCGATGCGGAACAGGAGCTCGCCCTTGCGCAGCCGCTGGTTATCCGCTACCGGCAGCTCGACGATGTGGCCGGAGACCTGCGGCACCACCTTGATCGTGTCGGCGAATGCACAGGCGTCGCTCGTCTGCGGTTGCCGGTCGGTCAGCCACACCGCCGAAGGCACCAGCGCAATGGCAACGGCCGCGATGACCAGCGCGGGGATCCAGCGCCTGCGCGGCGCCGAAGCCGCATCGCTCATGTCAGGCCTGTCCTCCCCAGGCATGGAAAACGCCGAGCCACAGGAGCACCGGGAAAATCGTCCACAACGCCGCATAGGTGACAGCCAGAGGCGCGCACAGCCCGGACCAGCGCCGCAGTCCCGCGATCGCGAGGCGGGAGCCGGGTCCGCGTCGCATGCCGCGCGTCGGGAGAATCCGGCGTCAACGCACACAACGGCACTCGCACGGATCCATGCCGCGGCCTCGGCCGCGAACCCACGTCCCCGTGTACTCTGCGGTTGTGTGCGCCGCGGAGCGATCCGTATAATGCCCCGCTGGCAAACGCTCGCGGGCCAGTACACCAGCCACTCTGGGAGGACAACTTATCAGCGCAGAACGGAGGGATCGCCGCAACGACAGCATCACGGCGGCACGCGTGCGCGTGATCGCCGCTGACGGAACACAGATCGGCATCATGCTGACGCGCGACGCGCTGGCCAAGGCAGAAGAAGACGGTCTTGAACTGGTGGAGATTTCACCAAACGCAGATCCACCAGTCTGCAAGATCATGGACTACGGCAAGTACATCTACCAGCGTGACAAGCAGCAGCAGGCAGCGCGCAAGAAGCAGAAGCAGGTACAGCTGAAGGAAGTCAAGTTCCGCCCGTCCACCGATGAAGCAGATTTCCGCACGAAACTGCGGAATGCGACGCGTTTTCTGGAAGGCGGGGACAAGGTCAAGGTGACGATCCGTTATCGGGGACGCGAAATGCGGCATCGGGACCGCGGCTTCGAGCTGATCGATCGCATCAAGGCGGAGCTGGACGAGCTGGCTCAGGTCGAACAGGAACCTCGTCTCGAGGGCCGGCAGGCCGTGATGGTGATGACTCCGCGCAAGCACTGATAGCACCGCTGTCCACGTAACGCTGGTCCGAACTCGCAAGCCACTTTCAAGCCGGACGATCCGGAGTCATCGATGCCCAAGCTGAAAACCAACCGCGGCGCCGCCAAGCGCTTCACGGCCCGCGCCAACGACTACAAGCGCGCGCATTCGCACAAGCGCCATATCCTCACGAAGAAAGCGCCAGGACGCATCCGCAAGCTGCGCGGCACGACGTCCGTCCACAAGTCGGACGTACGTGAGCTCAAGCAGCTGCTTCCGAAGGGCTGAAGCCCACCCACCAATTTGAAGATTCGCACCAGCGAGCACGAGGTCCACTGAAATGGCACGAGTCAAACGCGGCGTCACCGCCCGCGCCCGTCACAAGAAGCTGCTCAAGAAAGCCAAGGGGTACTACGGCGCACGGTCGCGCACCTACCGCGCGGCGAAGCAGCAGGTCATCAAGTCAGGCCAGTATGCCTACCGCGACCGGCGCCGCAAGAAGCGCGAGTTCCGCGCGCTGTGGGTGCAGCGCATCAACGCCGCTGCCAACGAAGCGGGGCTGTCGTACAGCCGCTTCATCCACGGTCTCCGGCTGTCGGGCGTCGAGCTCGACCGCAAGATCCTCGCGGAACTCGCGGTGAACGACAAGGCTGCATTCACGCAGCTGGTGGACCAGGCGCGGGCAAAGCTCGCGGCCTGATCCGCACCGCCATACCCGGATGCATTGAGGCGAGCGGCCCGTCGCAAGGGGTTCCGTGGGCGGCAAGACAAAGTGCATGCCCCGCGCGCGAGGTGACGCGCTCTCGATGACAAGCCGAAGCTTGGCAGGCGGCAGCACGACATGAACGAAACCCCCGATACAACGGCCAGCATATCGTTGAAACAGGCGACGGCGGCGATTGCCGCCGCCCGCGACCTCGCGGCACTCGAGTCCCTGCGCGTGGCGCTGCTGGGTCGCAAGGGGCGCATCACACAGGCGCTGAAGGGCATCGGGAAGCTGGCGCCGGATGAGCGTCGAGAAATGGGCCAGCGCATCAATCGGCTCAAGCAGGCACTCGAAGAAGCCATCGGCGTCCGCGAGCGTCAGCTCGGACAGCAGCATCTGGACCGCAAGCTCGCCGCTGAACATATCGACGTCACGCTCCCTGGCCGCGGGCAGCCCACCGGGCGCCTGCATCCGATCACGCGAACCATCCATCGTATCGAGCAGATATTCGGGGCGATGGGATTCGAAAGCGTGCACGGCCCCGAGATCGAGGACGACTGGCACAACTTCCAGGCGCTCAACATCCCCGAATCGCATCCAGCGCGGGCCATGCAGGACACCTTCTACGTCATGGACGGCAGCCGCCTGCTCCGCACCCACACGAGCCCGGTGCAGATCCGGACGATGCAGGCGCGACGACCACCGATCCGCATCATCTGCCCCGGTCGCGTCTACCGCGTCGACTTCGATCGCACGCACAGCCCGATGTTCCACCAGGTCGAGGGTCTGTACGTCGCCGAGAACGTATCGCTGGCCGACCTCAAGCACGACCTGCAGAAATTCCTGTCGCTGTTCTTCGAACGCGACGTCCACGCGCTGTTTCGGCCGTCGTACTTCCCGTTCACCGAACCCGGCGCAGATGTGCACATCCGCTGGGACGAGCCCGGCCACGGCGAGCGCTGGCTGGAAGTGCTCGGCTGCGGCGTGGTGCACCCCAACGTCCTGCGCGCCGTCGACATCGACCCGGAACGCTACAGCGGCTACGCCTTCGGCATGGGCGTGGAGCGGCTGGCGATGCTGCGCTACGGCGTGGATGATCTGCGGCTGTTCTTCGACAACGATCTGCGCTTCCTGGAGCAGTTCGCATGAAGATCAGCGAACGCTGGTTGCGCACCTGGGTAAACCCGCCAGACGATATCGCGGCGCTGGCCCGGAGGCTCGACATGGCCGGGCACGAGTGCAGCTACGCACCCGTCGTCGAGCCACTGGCGCAAGGCGTCGTCGTCGCGCGCATCACCTCGGTGAGCCCGCATCCCGACAGCACCCACCTCCACGTCTGCGAAGTGGAGCACACACAAGGCGGCTCGGCAACGGTGGTATGCGGCGCGCCGAACGTTCGCGCCGGCATGGTCAGCGGCTTCGCGCTTCCCGGCGCGCGGTTGCCCGCGGACCGGAGCATCGAGCGCACGAAGATCCGCGGCGTGGAGTCCGCAGGGATGCTCTGCTCGCCGGCCGAGCTCGGCTTCTCCGACGACGCGGCCGGAATCATCGAGCTCGACCCCGATGCCCCGCTGGGGACCGATATCGTCGAATACCTCGGGCTGGATGACCACGTCCTCGATCTGGAAATCACGCCGAATCGAGGCGATTGCCTCAGCGTCGCCGGGCTTGCACGCGAAACCGCTGCCATCTACGGGCTGCAACAGACGACCGTCCTCCCCTCCCCCGTTCCACCGACCGAGGCAACCACGTCGCACGCGCTGGCCATCGAGGATGGCGAAGGATGTCCTCACTACGTGGGGCGCGTGATCCGCGACATCGATCCGCACCGCCGCACGCCCGACTGGATGCGCGAGCGGCTGAACCGCGCTGGAATCCGCAGCATCTATCCGTTGGTCGACATCACCAATTACCTGATGGTGGAACTCGGCCAGCCCATGCATGCCTTTGACAGCACGGCAGTTGACGGCACCATCCGCGTACGCCGCGCGCAACCAGGCGAGGTGCTCGAACTCCTCGACGGCCAGCAGCTGACGCTGACCGCGGACGACATGGTCATCGCCGACGACGCGCACGCGCTCGCGCTCGCCGGGATCAAGGGCGGACGTCATTCCGGCATCACCGCCGATACCCGCCAAGTATTTCTCGAGAGCGCCTGCTTTGATCCGATCACGATCGCCAAGACCGGACGCCGGCACAAGCTCATCACCGACGCGCGCTATCGCTATGAACGCGGCGTCGACCCGGGCCTGCAGCGACGAGCGTTGGAGCGCGCCACGGGGCTCGTGGTGCAGATCTGCGGCGGACGCCCCGAACCCGTCGTCGAGGTGGGCAGCAGCGGGAACGCGCGGCGCGTCGCGTTGCGGCAAGCGTCGATCACGCGGCTGCTCGGTTGTGATATCCCGATACGCGATGTTCCTCCCATGCTCGAGCGCCTCGGCATCCAGCTGCACGCAACGGGCGAAGGGGAATGGCAGGCGACCGTGCCGACCTTCCGCTACGACATCGAGCGGGAAGCAGACCTCGTCGAGGAAGTGGGTCGCCTCTACGGCTACGATCGCATCCCGGCGCGCGCCGCAGCGATCGCCATCGATCCCCACGTCGCGCCAGAGACGCAGCGCGGCATGGACCGCGCTCGCGCAACGCTCGTCGCGCGCGGCTACCAGGAGATCGTGACCTACAGCTTCGTCGATCGTGACCTGGAGCGTGCACTCGACCCCGATGCCAGCCCGGTCATGCTGGACAATCCCATCGCCGCGACGATGGCCGCCATGCGGACGACGCTGTGGTGCGGACTGGTGAGCACGTGGCTCTACAACCGCCAGCGGCAACGTGGTGACGGGCGCCTTTTCGAGTCCGGCGAATGCTTTTCGCGCCATGGCGAGGATATTGTCGAGGAACAGCGGGTCGCCGGCTTGATCGTGGGTTCTGTCGCCCCCCGTCAGTGGGGCCAGTCCGCGCGAGCCCCTGATCTGTACGACGCGAAGGCGGACGTGGCCGCGCTGATCGGCGATGGCAGCGAATGGCGCTACGAAGCGGCCACCCACCCGGCACTTCATCCCGGCCGTAGCGCCCGCATCCTGCGGGCCGGCAAGCCCTGCGGCTGGATCGGAGAGCTTCACCCAACCCTTTGCAGCGATATGGGGCTCGGCTCGCCGCCGGTGCTGTTCGAACTCGACTGGGACCACCTCGGCCCAACCACACTGCCGCGCTATGCCAGGCTTTCCGACCAACCGTCCATCCAGCGCGACCTTGCGTTGGAAGTGAAGGATGAGGTGCCCGCCGACGCGCTCGTGGAGACCGCGATGCGTGCTGGGATCGACACGCTGCGCGAGGTGAAAATCTTCGACGTCTACTCGGGAAAAGGGTTGAAGAACGGCCACAAGAGCGTTGCGCTGAGCTTGGTTTTTCAGGATACTTCGAGGACGCTTGAGGATGAATCGGTCGACGCCGCGATCGTGGTGATCGCGACGAAGCTCCGCTCCACACTCGGCGCGATCGTACGGGGGGGATGAGACACCGCAATGGCGCTCACGAAGGCAAGACTCGCGGATGCCGTATTTGACGAAATCGGCCTCAACAAGCGCGAAGCCAAGGAGCTCGTGGATCTGTTCTTCAGCGAGATCCGCGACCAGCTGGCCACCGGTAACGCCGTCAAGCTGTCGGGCTTCGGAAACTTCGAGCTGCGCGACAAGAACAGCCGGCCGGGACGCAATCCGAAAACCGGCGAACTCATCCCCATCACCGCGCGACGCGTCGTCACTTTCAGGCCCGGCCAGAAGCTGCGCCAACGAGTAAGCCCTGTTGAAAACAAACGTTGAACCCGTCGTTCTCCCGGAGATCCCCGGCAAACGCTACTTCACCATCGGTGAAGTCAGCGCGCTGTGCGCCGTCAAGCCACACGTGCTGCGATACTGGGAACAGGAATTTCCGCAGCTCCACCCGGTGAAGCGCCGCGGCAACCGTCGTTATTACCAGCACGACGAGATTCTCCTGATCCGCAGGATCCGGAGGCTGCTGTACGAAGAGGGCTTCACCATCCACGGTGCCCGCCAACGCCTCCGCGAAGTTCCTCACGCGCCGGACGCTGCGAACGACGGCCCCGAGCGCGCAACGCCAGCGACGCGTCAAGAGTTGTTGCGCGGCATCCGCAGCGAGCTCGAGGACCTGCTGGACAACTGGCCGGGCTGATGCTGTGTGCCGCTCTCTCGGCGGCCGTTTCGATTACACTCGGTCCCTCAACGGGGCGTAGCGCAGCCTGGTAGCGCACCTGCCTGGGGGGCAGCTGGTCGCAGGTTCAAATCCTGTCGCCCCGACCATTACTTTCAACCAGTTAGGAATGTTCCAGAACCAGCGGTTGGAAAATTCCGGGAAACTATCGGAAAACCGGCCCCGCTGACGCTTCGCTCCAAGGAGCCTCGTGGCCTTGCAGGTACGCGCACGTCATGGCCTGAGAGGCGTGTCCCATAAGCTCCTGCAGCTGCGCAAGGCCACAGCCCTCCTCCCGGTGAAGCTCGCCGCCGAGGCTGCGGATCTCATGAAACGTCGGGGATGCGGTCCAAAGCCGGCGACTGCGCCGCGAGTGCGCGCGTACGCTGATCGACCAGAACCCGCGTGTGATGTTCGCGCTCAGCGGCGTGCTGGTATTTGGGACGCGCGTTATTGGGCAGGCGGTGAATCACGCAGGGCGAAACGACGTCGTCTGGACAGCGCGAGACGGAATCCGCCACTGGTCCCGATATGCGAATGCGCAGCTTCACGTCCGGTTGATGCAGATGCCCGGTTGGCGCTGCGCAGCGTCGCATCGCTGTGGCACGCCTGAACGCTCGTTCGACCTGCGGGTGCCGACGATATGCGCGGTGCCGACTCTATAGGTCGCAGGCCCATGCCGTGGGAGCCATCCCCACGCCCGAAGTCCTGCGTCTCACCGCCGCCATGGCGCGCGTCCAGCGCCCTGTCTCTCGCGGCTTTGTCTACCTCGCCTCTGGCGTCATCCCGCTGGAGAAGGCCGAGCGCGTGGTGGCCAAGCTCGTCGACCGCTACGACATTGCGACGAGTGAGGCGGAGGAGCGCGCGAGACTCAGGAAAGGGCAGGCGCGCGTGCGGCTGACCTGTGGCCCGCGCCCGAGGGCGTGGCCTCCGTGCTGCAGGCCACCGAAGGGTCCGATGCGGTGCATGAGCAGGAGCAGCTGCTAGAGACTTGATCGACGCCCACCTCATGCGCCCGCAGTTCAACGGCGTGCGCACCCAAACGAGGCAGCTGCTGAGGGTCGTCCGCCGCGTCTCGAAGGACGCGGACCACGGCGCGTCGTCGCTGCCGGAAGTGATTCCCTGGATCCGCGCCAACTACCGCGCGAATGGCGAACCGCTCCCACAGTGGATCGCACGCGAGAAGCTGCAGCGGACGATGAAGTCTGTGGAGCCCGACATGAGCTGAAGCTGGAGTACGAAGGGCTCGCTCACGGCACCTGCCTCTAACCGCCTCGAAGACCCGCAATGCCGCCGTGCCCGACAGGGAGATACATGCCGCACTGATATATGGCACAAACTCGACCTTGCTCGTGTTCAGGAGTTCGACTGCGCCCACGGCCTCGTCGGACGCGGATCTTTGCGCGTGTACTTAAAAGGTCTGCCGTCAGCCCAGCGCACGCCGGACGCGTCCGGCGACGCCTACCTGCCCTCGGCACTACGAACTCGGACCAGCGTGGCGCAACGGACGCGATGACAGAAGTACTCCATTGCGTGCGACGTGAGGCTATCCACTCCCGTCCGCTTGCGCGCGAGGCATTCGCCACACAGCGATTCCAGGCAAGAACGATCCAAGGTAATGCGGCAGCTATTGCGGAACTGCCCGACGTCAAGCAAGAATGCGCTGCGCCAACCGTCGGGGATTCCCATGCACCGGACCGCATCCCTCAGCCTTGCTGGCATGTGCGGATTGCTCGGGAGCGTAGCGCTGGTCGCCTGCTCCACGCGCGCCACCACGACGGCGAACTATGCGAATGCGAGCACGAACCTGCCGCGGCCGACGGTGGTCGTCGTGCAGGACTTCACCGCGGACCCCTCGCTCGTGCGACTGGACACCGGCATCGGCGGGCGCGTGCGGCGCGCGATGGGCGGCACCGATGACGGCGCCAAGCAGGCCGAGGATGTTGAAGATGTCCGGCACGGCATCACCGAAACGCTTTCGAAGCAGATCACCGACATGGGCTTGCCCGTGGAAGCCAACCCCACGGCGGCGGTGACCGAGCCCTACGTGGTGGTCCGCGGCGCTCTCAGGGCGGTGAATGAAGGCAACCAGACGCGTCGCACCGTGGTCGGCTTCGGCGCCGGCCAGAGCGAAGTGGCGGCGACGGCGGAGGTGCTCTATCTAGCGCCCGGCGCGGTGCCGGTGGTGCTGCAAACCTACGACGTCAGCTCCAACAGCGGGCACACCCCAGGCATGGCCATCGGCGCGGCGAGCGCTGCTGCCGGGCACGTGGGCGCTGCGGCCGCCAACGGCGGCATGCACGTGGCCAACGGCGGGCGCGCGGGCGTCGGCAGCGAAGCGCAGCGGCTGGCCGAGCACCTGTCCGTGAACATCGGGCAGCTGTTCGCACACGAACACTGGATCCCGCAATCCGCCGTACCGTCGGCAAGCCTGCGCTGAACCCATCTCGCGCCGGACCGACGCCGACGGCCCGCAAGCACCGAGTCTCCTTCAGCGGCGGTTGGCACCGCGAGTGAACCGCGAGCTCCTCAGGGCATCTCGTTCCGACGCGGGGCCGAGTCATCCAGGCTGGCGTTCACCAGCATGACGTCGGCGTCGTCAAGACGATTGACGAGCGCCGCGAGATTGAGGCGCGCCACCAGGTACTGATAACGCGCACCGTCGAGGTTCTGCAGCGACGCGAAACACTGCTGCTGCGCGTTGAGCACATCCAGCGTCGTGCGCTTGCCGACCTGCAGTCCGAGCTCCGTGGCGTCGAGCGAGGACTTCGCTGCGACGACCGCCGCCTGCAACGCCGTAATTTGCCGCGTGCCGACGCTCACGTTCAGGAACTGCTGCTTGATCTGCACGTCGGTGTTCTCCAACGTCGCCTCAAGCTGGTATTTCGCCTGGTTGGCCTCTGCCACCGCCTCACGATACTTCGAGGTGTAGCTGCCGCCCGTGAACAGGGGCACGCTGAGCTGGACGCCGACCGTCGTCTGCTGGAAGACGTCGGGGTTCACGAGCACCGGCAGCGTGCCGTTCTGCCGCTTGTCTGCGTAACCTGCGACCAGACTCAACTGCGGCCGACTGCGCAGCCGGTACTTGTCGATCTCGTGCTTGTTGATCTCGACCTGCACGCGCGCCGCGCGCACGTTGAGATTCTCCTGGCGGCCCCACCCGCGCCAGGTCGAAAGATCGTCCGGCTCCGGCAGGCTTGGTGAAAAGCTCTCCGACACGCCCGCCAGGCTCATCGGCGCCATGCCCACCACGCTCTGGAACTGCGCCTGCTGGATGCTCAGATTATTCGCCGCCGCGACCGACTGGGCGCGGACCTCCTCGTCGCGCGCCTCAGCGTCGCGCACGTCCGTGACGTTGGTCTTGCCGGCCTCGAAGCGGGCTTTTGCGCTCGCCAGCTGCTGGGCGATCGCCGCCTGCTGCCGCGCGGCGAGCTCGACGTTGTCCTGAGCCATGAGCACGCCGAAATAGGCCTGCGCCACGCGCAGGATCAG
>DASVGQ010000153.1:0-5033 GCA_036379455.1 Nevskiaceae bacterium | reverse complement strand
TTGGTAGGCGCGATTGGACTCGAACCAACGACCCCCACCATGTCAAGGTGGTGCTCTAACCAGCTGAGCTACGCGCCTGCGGCTGGCCTACCGGCGCGGGATCATAACTGCCGCGCTGAGGCTGCGGCAAGCGCGCCGCTGTGCAAGCGCGTCCGATTTCGCAGTACGTGTTCCCGGGGTGAATGGCTCCGCTGTCGCGCTATGCCGCGCTCCCGTTGGAGCGCCGTTTCGAGGCTGCTCGCCTGGATTCCGGGCCCGGGCGCCCGATATGGCTGCACGCGCCAAAGCGAGATTGTGGCGCCGGAGACGCGCGCCGCCAGCGTCGCTTCCGGCGGCACGTCAGGCCGCTCTGCGCAGCGCCACTTCCTTGAGCTTCTTCAGCTCGTCGCGCTTCCTGGCCGCGAGCTCGAATTCGAGGTTCTGCGCCGCCTTGCGCATCTCCTTCTCGAGCCTGGAGATCATGCGCGAAAGCTGCTTGGCTGGTAGGGAAACGTACTCCGGCTCCGCCTCTGCGGCCTTCGCGCCGGGCTTTTCGTCGTACTCCTCGTAGCCCTCGTGCATCACGTCGCTGATGCGGCGCACGACGCTCTTCGGCGTGATGTGGTGCTCCTCGTTGAAGCGCAGCTGTTTTTCACGCCGACGGCCGGTTTCCTCCAGCGCCCGCTTGATCGAGCCGGTGATCCTGTCCGCGTAGAGAATTGCCCGGCCGTCGAGGTTGCGGGCCGCGCGGCCGATGGTCTGGATCAGCGAGCGGTCGGAGCGCAGGAAGCCTTCCTTGTCGGCGTCGAGGATCGCCACGAGCGAGACTTCCGGGATGTCGAGCCCCTCGCGCAGCAGGTTGATGCCGACCAGCACGTCGAAGGTGCCGAGCCGCAGGTTGTGGATGATGTCGGCGCGCTCCACCGTATCAATGTCTGAGTGCATGTAGCGCACCTTCACTCCGTGCTCGCCGAGGTAGTCCGTCAGGCCTTCGGCCATGCGCTTGGTGAGCGTGGTGATGAGCACGCGCTGATTCTTGGCGGCGCGCGGGCGGATCTCGCCGAGCACGTCGTCCACCTGCGTCTGCGCGGGGCGGATCTCGACTTCCGGATCCACGAGTCCCGTCGGTCGTACGACCTGTTCGACGACGGCGTCGCCGGAGTGCTTGAGCTCGTAGGGCCCCGGCGTCGCGGACACGTAGATTGCCTGCGGCGTGAGACGTTCGAATTCCGCGAACTTCAACGGCCGGTTGTCGAGCGCTGAGGGCAGCCGGAAGCCGTACTGCACCAGCGTTTCCTTGCGGCTGCGGTCACCCTTGTACATGCCGCCGATCTGCGGCACCGTCACGTGCGATTCGTCGAGTACGACGAGTGCGTCGGGCGGCAGGTAGTCGAACAGGCAGGGCGGCGGTTCGCCTGGCGCGCGCCCCGTCAGGTAGCGGCTGTAGTTCTCGATGCCGGAGCAGTAGCCGAGCTCCTGGATCATCTCGAGGTCGAAGGTCGTGCGCTGCTCGATGCGTTGCGCCTCCAGCAGCTTGTTGTTCTCCTTGAAGTACGCGATGCGTTCCTGCAGCTCCTGCTGGATCTCGCTGCGCATCGCCAGCGTGCGCTCGCGCGGTGTGACGTAGTGGCTCTTGGCGTAGATCGTGAAGCGCGGCAGCTTGCGCCGCAGCTCGCCGGTCAGCGGGTCGAAGGCGACGATCGACTCGATCTCGTCGTCGAACAGCTCGATGCGCACCGCTTCCTCGTCGGACTCTGCCGGGTGCACGTCGATGATCTCGCCGTGGACGCGATAGGTGCCGCGCCGCAGCTCGATGTCGTTGCGCGTGTACTGCATCTCCGTCAGGCGCCGGATGATCTCGCGCTGGCCGATGCGGTCACCCTTCACCAAGTGCAGCACCATCTTGAAGTAGCTGTCCGGATCACCGAGGCCGTAGATGGCAGATACGGACGCGACGATGACTGCGTCGCGGCGCTCCATGAGCGCCTTGGTGGCCGACAGGCGCATCTGCTCGATCTGGTCGTTGATCGCGCTGTCCTTCTCGATGAAGGTATCGGTAGAGGGGACGTAGGCCTCCGGCTGGTAGTAGTCGTAGTAGGAGACGAAGTACTCGACGGCGTTGTGCGGGAAGAAGGCCCTGAATTCACCATACAGCTGGGCCGCCAGCGTCTTGTTCGGCGCCATCACCAGCGTCGGCCGCTGGATGCGCGCGATGACGTTGGCGATGGTGTAGGTCTTGCCCGAGCCGGTCACGCCGAGCAGCGTCTGGTGGGCGAGGCCGTCGTCCAGGCCTTCCACCAGCTTGTCGATGGCCTGCGGCTGGTCGCCGGACGGCGGCCAGTCCGCCACCAGCTCGAAACGACCTTGCTGCCGGTGGTTCAGCCGCTGCTGCTTTTCGTCTTCTTCGCTCATCGTCACCACGGAGCCCGGCGCGCGGCGGAAAGATGCCGTGAAGCGCGCGAGGGCTTGCACTATTATGCCGCGCGCAATCCGCCTCTCGAGATTTCCGTGCCCGTCGAACTGGCCGCCCGCGTGCGGCGCATCAAGCCTTCTCCAACCCTGGCCGTGACGGCCCGCGCCGGCGAACTGCGCGCGGCAGGCAAGGACGTGCTGAGCCTCGCGGCCGGCGAGCCCGACTTCGATACGCCCGAGCACATCAAGGCCGCTGCGGTCGCAGCCATCGCGGCTGGTCGGACGAAGTACACGCCGGTCGGCGGCACGCCCGGCCTGAAGAAGGCCATCGCCGGCAAGCACGAGCGCGACAACGGCCTGCACTTCGAACCCAACCAGATCGTCGCCTCCACCGGCGGCAAGCAGGCCTGCTACAACCTGTGCCAGGCGCTGCTGGACGACGGCGACGAGGTCGTCATTCCAGCGCCGTACTGGGTCAGCTATCCAGCCATGGCGACCCTGGCCGGCGGCGTGCCGGTGGCCATTCCGACCACCGCCGAAGCGCGCTACAAGATCACGCCGGAGCAGCTCGAAGCGGCGATCACGCCGCGCACCAAGCTGTTGTTCCTCAACAGCCCGTCCAACCCGTCGGGCATGGTGTACACGAAGGCGGAGCTGGCGGCGCTCGGCGAGGTGCTCCTGCGCCACCCGCGCGTCTTCGTCGCCACCGACGACATGTACGAGAAGATCGTCTGGATGGACGAGCCCTTTGCCGACATCATCAACGCCTGCCCGGCGCTGGCCGACCGGACGGTCGTCATCTACGCGGTCTCCAAGAGCTATGCGATGACCGGCTGGCGACTTGGCTGGGCCTGCGGTCCGAAGCCGGTGATCGCGGCCATGTCGGCGATCCAGAGCCAGTCGACCTCGAACCCGAGCTCCATCTCGCAGGCCGCGGCGGAAGCGGCGCTCAACGGCGACCAGAGCTGCGTGACGGAGATGGTCGCCGCGTTCCGGCGCCGGCATGACCGGGTGGTGGCGGGGCTGAACGCGATTCCCGGCGTGCGCTGCCTGCGCGGCGACGGCACCTTCTACGCGTTTCCCGACGTCACCAGGCTCATCGCCCATCTCGGAGTGAAGGACGACGTCGAGCTGGCCAAGCGCCTGCTCGACGACGCGCTCGTTGCACTGGTTCCCGGCACGGCCTTCGGCGCCCCGGGACACCTGCGGCTATCCTTTGCGACCAGCGGGAAAGTGATCGACGAGGCGCTCGCGCGCATCGCTCGGCTGGCGGCGTGACGACGCGTCCTTGCGATTGATTCTGCTCGGCGTTCCACTAGAATAGCGGCCCGGTACGGCCGACGCGTTCCGCGATAGCTCAGTCGGTAGAGCAAGTGACTGTTAATCACTGGGTCGCTGGTTCGAGTCCAGCTCGCGGAGCCAATTAGAACAATCACTGACACGCGTTGGCCGATTTCCGAAGTTTCGTTCGGTGACTATCTGGTGACTACTTTGAAGATGGCCACACCCGTTTCCGGGCCGGTGGCCGAGTAGCCAGCGAGCTGGTTTCACGCTCCCGACTTCGCGCATCGGCTGCGCGAGGACGGGTACCGCCGCGGTCACACCTCGGACAGGCGTCGCCGCATGCGTTTCGTAAGATGCGCTTCGGCTCCGGTCGGCGATAAGGCCAGGAGCCGGAACACCTGCGCGCCGATATCGGCGACTTGGCGCTGTCCGCGGTGGGGCGGTCGTGACCCTTCGACGCGCCGGACACGGACTTCAAGCTCGCCGTCGAGGCGCTGCGTTATCGATTTCGCGCACCCGTTCGACCCGATGATGGCGATCCGCACCTCGACGAGCAGTTCGCGGCTGGCAAGCAGCCGCGCGTGCAGCCCGAGAACCTGCGTCGGCGCGCCGAGGATCTCGCGGCGCGCCTGAAGGCGCGGGAGGACGACATCGCTGCGCAGCGGCACATCGAATCTGCCACGCCGATCGTCGTGGGCGGCGCGCTGGTGGTTCCGGCGGGTCTGCTCGCCAAGTGGCATGGCAAGGGCGCGCCTGCCACCTTCGCGGTGGACGCCGCGGCGCGGGCGAAGATCGAGCGGCTGGCGATGCAGGCCGTCATCGCACGCGAGCAGGCGCTGGGCTGCGCCGTCACGGATGTTTCGACGGAAAAGTGCGGCTGGGACGTGACGTCACGGCCGCCGGTCGTGGACGGCGTGCTGCCCGACGCGCGCCATATCGACGTGAAGGGCAGGGTGAAGGGCGCGGATACGATCACGGTGACGACCAACGAGATCTGCACCGCGCTCAACCAGGGCGACAAGTTCATCCTGGCGATCGTGCTGGTGGAAGACGACGCTGTCGACGCCCCGCATTACGGGTAGCGCCCCTTCACGCAGGAGCCCGAGCCCGGCGTCGCGTCCGCGAACTACCGTCTCGATAGCCTGCTCGCCAAGGCGCAGCACGCATAGCGGCCGCGTGCGGCGCCCTCCGAGCGCCTACGCGGAGAACGCGGGCGCCATGAGCTCCTGCTCGGACCGTGGGATGCCGAGCGCCGCGGCCCCCAGCCGCCAGCCCGCCACCGCGTCGCGAACTGGGGAGCTCTGACTTTGCTTGTGAGTCGACGCGCTGACCGACCTTGGGGAGCAAGCCGATGGCAC
>DASVGQ010000152.1:0-36880 GCA_036379455.1 Nevskiaceae bacterium | reverse complement strand
GCACGCCCCGACGCGGATTCGTGCCGAGGTCGCGGCCGCCGCCCGGCTCGTCCTGCGTGCCCCGGATATGGAAGAGGCGCGGCGTCGTCTCGCAGCCTTCGCGGAACGCTTTGCCAAGAGCGCCGCCCGGGCGGTCGCCTGCTTGGAGGAGGGGTTCGAGGACGCCATGGCGGTCATGGTCCTGCCCGAGAAATACCGCCGTCTGCTGCGCACCTCCAACATGGAGGAGCGCCTCAACGAGGAAATCCGACGGCGCGAGAAAGTCATCCGCATCTTCCCGAACGACCAGTCCGCGGAACGCCTGATCGGTGCCATGCTGGCCGAGCAGAACGAGGCCTGGCTGAGTCGCCGATACCTCGACATGGACGAGTTCCACGAATGGACTGAGACCCGCCGCACAGCAGCAATCGACAACGCCGTCGTGGCCATCAACCACTGACGACGCATCACATCATCATCCACTGAACCGAGACAGAATTTACAGCAGGATTTGGACTTGACTAACGGCAGCGCCGCCGACCCCGGCGACGGCAGTCCGCTGTACGGGACTTATCAGCTGTCCTTCAACGGCAAGGTCACGAGCATCCACGGGCTGTCCATGGCGGTCGGCAAGCCCGTCTATGACGCAGCGACCAACACGACCACTGCGACGGTCCAGATCCTGCGCCAGAACCAGGGATCCAAGGCGCTCGACAACAACATGCTGGCGTTCTTCGGCACGCAGCGCACGGCGGACTCTCCCGTCAACAGCGGTATCACGAATGTTCGTCTGATCCGGCCCCAATACGCGCCCAACGGCCAGAAGTGGTGGGACAGCCCCGACCAGACCTTCACGAATCCGTTCCTCGATTCGCTCAAGCCCTTCACGACGCTGCGCTTCATGGTCTGGACGGCTACCAACGAGAACTACACCTCCGACTGGGATCAGCGCACGCCGCCGGACTGGTCCGGACCACACGTCGCCGTCGTGGACGGCAAGCGCGTGAGCACGGGGCAAAGCTGGGAGAGCGCGATCGAGATGGCGAACACCTTGCACAAGGACCTGTGGATCAATGTGCCGACGCGCGCCAGCGACGACTACGTGCGCCAGCTCGCCACGCTGCTGCAGGCCAAGGTGGATCCAGACCTTCACATCTACGTCGAGTACAGCAACGAGACGTGGAATTACGGCTTCAACGCCTGGAGTTATCTCCACGCCTACGTGACGCAGCTGCCCACGGCCGATCCGGAGTCCGCGCAGCACTACGCCCAGTATTGTTCTCCCGGGAGTGGTTCGCAGGAGGTATGTCGCACGGCGGAGCGGCTCAAGCAGATTTCCGACATTTTCGGCAGCGTATGGGGGGAGGCTGCGATCAATGCCCGCATCCGTCCGGTGCTGTGCTCACAGTTGGTCGGCGCGGTGCACATGTGGGATGCGCTGTCCTTCATCAAGACCGTATACGGCGGCGAGCCTTCGAAGTACTTCTACGGGCTGTGCTCGGCGCCCTACTGGGGAGGCACGATGGCGGCAGGCCAGACGCTGGACGATGTGCTCGCCGATTCCGACGCGTCCATCCCGTCCTGGGACGGATATCTGCTGCAGTGGACCGCCGCCGCGCGCTACTACGGTCTGCGCAACTTCGTGTACGAGGGCGGCGAAGGCTTGACCGACCCGAAAGACGCCAACACGGCGACCATGCTGGCGGCGAGCGCCGATCCGCGCATGGGTGCGCAGGTGACACGCGCGTTGACCGGCGCCTTTGCCAACGGCGTGGACATGTACATGTATTTCCTCTCCAGCAGCGGCTGGAGCAAGTGGGGTGCATGGGGGGCAACGAACGACATCCTCGACCTCGCCACGCCGAAGTACGCGGCGCTCGTTGCGCTGCAGGGCAAGGAGATCGCGCGTTCGCTGGACGTCGATGGCACCGATTCCGCCACCGGTCTGCGGCGCGACCCGACCACGATGCTTCCCGGCACCATCGACGCGAGCCGGCCGCTGTTCACGGTCGTGCGTGACGCCGTGCGGCCGCTGTATTCCGGCGCCATCGGCGTCTCGGCCGCTGCGGATGGGGTGCCTGGCTACGTTGCCGTGTCCGACAAGCTCGGGCCGGGCAGCGGTGCCGGCTATCTCGTCACGGCGCCGCAGGCCGGCAGCTATACGGTGCAGCTGAATCTCGACACAAGCAGCGCGACGCCTGCGTCCACCGTCCAGATCTACGTGAATCGGCAGCAACAGGGTAATGGGATCGCGGTTGCGGCGGCGCCGAGGGGCGCGGCGGTCCAGCCGGAGCCGCTCACCGTGGACCTGCCGACGGGCGTCTCGACGATTGTCCTGGCGGCCAACGGGAACGCGCGCGTCACTTCGATCAACGTCTCGCGCTAGCCGAGCGCGACCGGCATGCCGGTGCCGATTGATGCGGCGCCTTCGCCGGGTGAGCGAAGCTACGCCGCCCGCGATCGCCGACAGAGGTGCTCCGGACCCCTGTGCGCGGCAAGGTCCTCGGCGCTGGCTCGCGCACTCGTCGGCGTGGCTTCTGGCGTGGAGCGCACCGGCGCGACGTGCTCAAGATCCGCGATGACTGGCCGATAATCGTCGCGAGGGACTCCGTATGACGCACGGCCGCAGGCGTGGCGTCGCGGGTCGCTATCAGGAACGGGGAATCCTCGGGGGAATGGAAGATGATGACTCGCGTACGCTTGCTGGCGATGGTGGGCGTGGCGGCGACGGCCCTGGCCCTGGCCGGCTGTCCGCATTCAGACGACAACGTCACGGCGTCGAATGCGCCTGTAGCCGTTGCGAGCGGTGGCGGGGCAACGACCGGCGTCACGCGGCCTGCGAATGGATCCGGCGGCGATGGTGCGACCTCGCCTCCTGCGCCGTCGGATTCTTCCTCGGCTGAGCCGGAAGCGCCGATCGGCGCTCCGGTAGCGCGCGCGAACATCGGCGTCAACACCGACTGGGTGTCCTACTGGTCGACGGCGCAGCCTTTCGTCGACATGGTGCGGCAAGCCGCGAACTTCGATGATCCGGCTACGCACACCTCGCTCGCCCGGCTCGGCCGGCTGGATCGCGACGGCTGGCCGACGAGCGATTTCTACTTCATGGTTGTTTGCTGTCTTCAGCCGGACGGCAGCGACGCAGATCCGGGCCCGACGACCCCGCTCGCCGGTGACTACCAGCTGTCCTTCACGGGTCAGGCAAACATATCGCCGCTGGCTTTCAGCGTGACCAACCAGCGCTACGACGCGGCGACGAATATCACGACCGCCACGCTGACCATTGGCCAATACGCCAGCAACTTCATGCTGGGGTTCAGCCAGACCAGGCGTACGCCGGGCTCGCCGGTGGACTCGGGCGTTACGAACATCAGGATCATCCGGCCGCAGTACGCGCCCAACGGCGCCAAGTGGTGGGACACGCCCGACCAGGAGTTCACCAATCCCTTCCTGGATTCCTTCAAGGGTTTCAGCACCATCCGCTACATGAACTGGACGGGTGCGATCAATTCGCCGGAAGTGGACTGGAGCGACCGCACGCCGGCCGACTGGCCGGTGGCAGAGCATGAAGTGTTGCCGCCGAGCGGATCGCTTCCCTATCTGGTGCCGCAGCAGGACAACTGGCAGACCACGAAGATGTCGTGGGAGAGCGCCATCGATCTGGCGAACGCCACGCATACAGACATGTGGATCAACATCCCCACGATGGCGACCGACGACTACGTCAAGAGCCTCGCGGCGTTGATCCAGCAGCGGCTGAACCCGAACCTGCACGTCTATGTCGAGTGGAGCGACGAGATCTGGAATTACGGCAACCCCTACTGGACCGAGACGAACTACAACCACGATCAGGTGGAAGCGCTGAAGGCGAGGGATCCGCAGGCGGCGGCCAACTATGCGGCCCACTGCGACCCGGCGAACCAGGACCAGTGCCACGTTGCCGAGCGGGTCATGCAGTTTGGCCAGGACTTCGCTTCCGTCTATGGCCAGAGCGCGATCAACACGACCATCCGTCCCGTGCTGTGCATGCAGTTCGTGAACCCTGCGATGCTGGCGGAGGCGTTGCGCTTCATTGCGGAAACCTATGGTCCGCCGTCGAAGTACTTCTACGGCACCTGCGGCGCGCCCTATTTCGCGACGCCGCTGAAGGATCCGGCGAATGCGACCGTGGACGACGTCGTGGCGGCAACGGATGCGGGGATTCCAGCCAACACCTGGGGGTTCCAGGTCGATACCGCGCTTTCGATCCTGTACGGCCTGCGCAACTTGACCTACGAGGGCGGGACGGGACTGCCCGAGATCGGCGCCAGCGCCGAGCTCCAGGCGGCGGCGAACCTCGCACCTGGCCTCGGCGCGAGCGTGACTGCGGGCCTGACGGACTTCTTCCGGCGCGGCGGCGACATGTACATGTACTACAGCGCGATGGGTTCCGGTGGCTGGGGTGCGACCAATGACCAGCTCAACCTCGACGCGCCGCGCTATGCCGCGCTGCGTGCGCTGGTGGGCAAGCCAATCACGCGCAGTGCGGGCACGACGCTCCCCGCCAGCATTCCCTCGGCGTCCCCGGTCTTCGGCATCGACGGCGATGGCCATCCGAGCGCCTACGGCGCCACTGGATGGTGGATGGCGGCGGCCACGGATACGCTGCCCGCGGTGTACTCCTTCAACGGGTCCACGGCTGACCACAACGGCCTTGCATATCTCGTCAACGTGGCGAATACCGCCACCTTCCAGCTGTCGCTGGTGCTCGATGACCGCGGGCCGCGAGGCAACACGGCGATCGAGATGGACGTGGACGGTACTCCGGTGGTGACTTTCCCGGTTGCTCCGGCGCCTTCAAACACGCCTGCGACCCTGGGTCCCGCGGCCGTCACCCTGACGGCTGGCCTGCACGTCGTGAGCATGCGCAACGCTGGGCCAGCGGGCGGCGGGTTCACGGTGCGCAGCATCGATTTCCAGTGAGTCGAGGTACCGCGCGGTGCGGCGCCACCAGAGCGCGTGATGCGGAGGCGCTGCGGCTTGCTCGACGTGGGTGGCAGCGGCACGACGGGGAGAAGCGCGGTGACGGTTTGCATGCGGGGACTGGCAGCAATAGGCGTCGTGGTAGCGGCAATGGCCTTGGCGGGCTGTCCTTGGACCCAGGAGGACGCGGCGACGGCACCGCCCACGACGTCCGCCGCGGCGACCGGAGCGACGAACGCGCCGCATCCTCCGGCGGCGGGCCAGCAGGCTGAAGGCGCAAATGCTGGCGGTGGCCTGCCTTCTGCCCCGCAAGCATCCGCTGCCGACGAGCCGCCGACGCCCATCGGTGCCGCGGTGGCGCGCGCCAACATCGGCGTCAACACGGACTGGGTGTGCTACTGGTGCACCGCGCAGCCCTTCGTCGACATGGTGCGACAGTCGGCCGGCTTCGGTGACCGCACGACCGGGACGTCGCTCGCGCGGCTCGGCAAGCTGGACCGCGACGGCTGGCCGATGAGCGACTTCCGCTGGATGGTCGTGTGCTGCCTGCAGGCGGACGGCAGCGCGGCGGACCCGGGCCCGGCGACGCCGCTGGGCGGCGACTACAAGCTGTCCTTCACGGGGCAGGCGAACATATGGCCGCTGTCTTTCAAAGTGAGCGACCAACATTACGACGCGGCGACGAACACCACGACCGCCACGCTGACCATCGGTGAGAACACCAGCAACTTCATGCTGACCTTCGGATCCACGAAGCGCACGCCGGATTCGCCGGAAGGCTCGGGCGTCACGGACATCAGGATCATCCGACCGCAGTACGCGCCGAACGGCACGAAGTGGTGGGACAGCCCGGACCAGGAGTTCACCGACCCGTTCCTGGGCTCCTTCAAGGGCTTCAGCACCATTCGCTACATCAACTGGACGCGGCCCATCGGTTCGCCGGAGGTGAACTGGAGCGATCGCACGCCGGCCAACTGGCCGGTGGCGAGCCACGAGATGCAGGCGGCCGCCGAGTCGCTCCCCTATCTCGTGCCGCCGGGTGGCGGATGTACCGCCTACTGCGACTGGTACGGCACCGCGATGTCGTGGGAGAGCGCGATCGATCTCGCGAACGCGACGCACACCGACATGTGGATCAACATCCCGACGCTGGCAACCGACGACTACGTCAGGAGCCTCGCGGCGCTGATCCAGCAGCGGCTCGATCCCGCCCTGCACGTCTACGTTGAATGGAGCGACGAGATCTGGAACTACGCCAATCCCTACTGGACTGAGACGAACTACAACCATGACCAGCTGACGGCATTGCTGGCTTCGAATGCCACGGCCGCCGCCAATTACGCGGCGCACTGCGCGGATTGGGCGGGGTTCCAGTGTCATGTGGCCGAGCGCCTCATGCAGTTCGGGCAGGATTTCGCGTCGGTGTACGGGCAGGACGAGATCAACAAGACGATCCGCCCGGTGCTGTGTGGGCAGGTGGTGCAGCCGGTGATGCTCATGGAGTCGCTGCGCTTCATCTCGCAGGTCTACGGCCCGCCATCGAAGTATTTCTACGGTATCTGCGGCGCACCCTATTTCGGAAAGGGTCTGAGCGACCGGGAGGGCGCGACGGTTGACGACCTCGTGGCGGTGATCAACGCCGGTATTCCGGCCAACGTTTCGTATATCGAGACCGACAGCGCGCTGTCGATCTTCTACGGTCTGCGCAACCTGAGCTACGAGGGCGGCACGGCGCTGCCGGCCATCGGCGCCAGCGGCGCGCTCCAGGCGGCCGCCAACCTGGATCCGCGGATGGGCGCTAGCGTCACGGCCGGCCTCACCGACTTCTTCCGGCGCGGCGGCGACATGTACATGTACTACAGCGCGATAGGTTCGGGCGGATGGGGCGCGACGAACGATCAGCTTAATCTGGATGCACCGCGCTACGCGGCGCTGCGGACGCTTGCCGGCCAGCCGATCACGCGCAGCGCGGGCACGGCCCTGCCGGGCAGCATTCCGTCGACCGCCTACGTATCCGGGGTCGACGACGCGGGCATCCCGTATCTGGGTGCGTCCTTCGGGTGGTGGCAGGCCGCGGCTACCGACGCTCTCCCTTCGATGATGGCCTTCAACGGGTCGACGGCGGACCGGACGGGCTTGATGTATCTCGTCAGCGTGGCGAACGCCGGCACCTACCAGGTCTCCGTGGCGCTCGATAGGCGCTCTTCGGGAGGGACGACGGCGGTGGAAGTCGACGTCGACGGGAAAGCGGTAGCGACCTTGCCCATCACGGGCGCGCCTTTCAATACCCCGGTCAGCGTAGGGCCTGCGGCCGTCGAGCTGACGGCAGGGCTGCACGTGGTCACGCTGCGCAACGCGGGACCGAAGGGTATCGGCTTTGTCGTGCGGAGCATCGACTTTCGCTGACGGTGCTCCGCTGTGGCCGCCCGGCAATGCGCCGATCGCGCTCGTGGTTCGTGCGGTCGTGGAGATGGTGCTGCAGTGTGCCCGCCTTCCATGATGCTCGTTGGCCCCTGGCAGCTATCCCGAAGCAGACGATGCCCGAAGCGTGATCGGGCAGTGGCGGTGAGCCCGAGGGCTGCGCGTCAGCCGGGAGCGGTCGGGTGTCCGCTCGGCATGAAGAAGCGTCGCTGCAACTCGCGCACGGCGTCCGCGAGCTCGGGGACCGGTCCGTCGACGGTGGTCCCCTCCAGGATGTTGTGGATCGGGACGGTACGGACGTTCGAGCGGTGGATTCCCCATTCCACGTACCAGCGGGTCAGCTCTGCGGCGGAGACGGCGTAGACGATGCGGCCCAACCCCGCCCAGCCGTGCGCGCCGGCGCACATCGGGCAATGTTCGTCGGAGGTGTAGACGGTGGCAGCGGCCCGGCGGGTGGCATCGAGATGCATGCTCGCCCAGCGCGCCAGCGCCAGCTCCGGGTGCAGCGTGAGATCGCCGCTCGTGATCTGGTTGCGCTCTTCATGCAGGACCTTGCCGTCGGCATCCGCGAGCAGCGCGCCGAAGGGCGGGTTGCCGGCGGCAAGCGCCTCTTCGGCGAGCTCGATGCAGCGGCGCAGCCGGATGATGTCTTCGCGGGTGACCATGGTCCGTCGTGTACTCGGCAGGAGTTGCGAGCATCAGCTTAACGCGCGCCGCCGCAGCTTCGGCGTGCGGTGTGTGAGGAGATCTTCGCCCGCTGGTTCGACGGGCTTTCTGCTCCCGATGCAGGATTGGAGCGGCGGGTTGGTCGTGGACGACCCGCCCGG
This sequence comes from Nevskiaceae bacterium, assembly GCA_036379455.1. Classification (GTDB taxonomy): domain Bacteria; phylum Pseudomonadota; class Gammaproteobacteria; order Nevskiales; family Nevskiaceae; genus SCRT01. The sequence goes on along the minus strand of DASVGQ010000152.1, from coordinate 28,691 downwards.
CCACCAGTAGAATGCCCGCTTAACCCGGACGATGAAAAAAGGGGGCCAAGGGCCCTTTTTTTATGTGCGACGCTCGCGGCGGCGCACGCGTGTTTCCGGCGAGGCTGTCACACGGTGAACCGATGAAAGAACTTCAACCGGCTGTGCTCGTTCTCGCTGAAGGGTCCGTATTCCGCGGTGTCGCCATCGGTGCCTCCGGCCAGACGGTCGGCGAGGTGGTGTTCAACACGGCGATGTCGGGCTATCAGGAGGTCCTGACCGACCCGTCCTACCGGCAGCAGATCGTCGCCTTGACCTACCCCCACATCGGCAACGTGGGCGCCAACGCCGGCGATACGGAGTCGACGCGGGTACAGCTGGCGGGTCTCGTGCTGCGGGAAGTCCCCAGACCGCCGAGCTCGTGGCGTAGTCAGCATGATTTTCGCGAGTACCTGCGGGACGAAGGACTGGTGGCGATCGCGGAAGTCGACACGCGCCGGTTGACGCGCCTGCTCAGGGACAAGGGGGCGCAGAACGGCTGCATCATGACTGCCGATACGGGCGACGAGGCGGCGGCGCTGCGCGCCGCCCAAGCGTTTCCGGGTCTCGTGGGGGCCGACCTCGCAAAAGTGGTCTCGACGCCGAAGCGCATCGACTGGACCCGCGGCAGCTGGGATCTCGCGACGAACGCCGAGCGGCCTGTTGCGGCGCGGCGCTTCCGCGTGGTGTCCTACGACTTCGGCGTCAAGTCGAACATCCTGCGGCTGCTGACCGACCGCGGCTGCGAGGTGACGGTCGTGCCGGCGCGCACCACGGCGGACGAGGCGATGGCACTCGAGCCGGACGGCATCTTCATGTCGAACGGGCCAGGTGATCCGGGCGCCTGCGACTACGCTATCGAGGCGCTGCGCGGTTTCATCGCGCGCGGGGTGCCGTACTTCGGCATCTGCCTGGGGCATCAGCTGCTCGCGCTGGCGCTGGGCGGACGGACCGTCAAGCTCAAGTTCGGCCACCACGGCGCCAACCATCCGGTGCAGGATCTGGACACCGGGCGCGTCTTCATCAGCTCGCAGAACCACGGCTTCGGTGTCGACGAGAAGACGCTGCCGGGCAACGCGCAGGTGACGCACCGGTCGCTGTTCGACGGCACCAACCAGGGGATCCGGCTGACGGATGCGCCGGCGTTCTCGTTCCAGGGGCATCCGGAGGCGAGCCCGGGTCCGCACGACATGATCTATCTCTTCGACCGCTTCATTGCGCTGATGGATGGACACGCGGCGCCCTCCGCGGCTCGCGCGAGCGGGGGGACGCCGTCATGAAACGCACCGACCTTAAGACCATCCTCATCATCGGCGCCGGTCCGATCATCATCGGCCAGGCCTGCGAGTTCGACTATTCCGGCACGCAGGCCTGCGAGGCGCTGCGCGAGGAAGGCTACCGGGTGGTGCTCGTCAACTCGAACCCTGCGACGATCATGACGGACCCGGAGACGGCCGATGCGACGTATATCGAGCCGATCCGCTGGCAGACCGTGGAGCGCGTCATCGCCCGGGAGCACCCGGACGCGATCCTGCCAACCATGGGTGGGCAGACGGCGCTCAACTGTGCGATGGATCTGGCGCGGCACGGCGTCCTCGAACGCTATGGTTGCGAGCTGATCGGCGCCAACGATCACGCCATCGAGCTGGCTGAGGACCGCCTGCTGTTCCGCGAGGCGATGAGCCAGATCGGCCTGGAATCCGCGCGTTCAGGCATCGCCCACAGCATGGACGAAGCGCGCAAGGTCCAGCTCACCGTCGGCTTCCCGACCGTCATCCGGCCGAGCTTCACGCTCGGCGGCACCGGCGGGGGGATCGCCTACAACGTCGACGAGTTCGAGGAGATCGCCGCGCGCGGCCTCGACATGTCGCCGGTGACCGAGATTCTCGTCGAGGAGTCGCTGCTCGGCTGGAAGGAATTCGAGATGGAGGTAGTGCGCGACTCGAAGGACAACTGCATCATCGTCTGCGCCATCGAGAACGTGGATCCGATGGGCGTGCACACCGGCGACTCCGTCACCGTGGCGCCGGCGCAGACGCTGACGGACAAGGAATACCAGATCATGCGCGACGCCTCGCTGGCGATCCTGCGCAAGGTCGGCGTCGATACCGGCGGCTCCAACGTGCAGTTCGCGGTCAACCCGCAGAACGGCCGCATGCTGGTGATCGAGATGAATCCGCGCGTGTCGCGCTCGTCGGCCTTGGCGTCCAAGGCGACCGGCTTCCCGATCGCGAAGGTGGCTGCGAAGCTTGCGGTCGGCTACACGCTCGACGAGCTCCGCAACGAGATTACCGGCGGCGTCACGCCCATCTCTTTCGAGCCGACGCTGGACTACGTCGTCACCAAGATGCCGCGCTTTGCCTTCAAGAAGTTCCCACAGGCGGATTCGCGCCTGACGACGCAGATGAAGTCGGTCGGCGAGGTGATGGCCATCGGCCGCAACTTCCAGGAGTCGCTGCAGAAGGCCATGCGCAGCCTGGAGATCGACAGCTACGGCTTCGAGCCGGCGGTCACGGCGAATGCGGACGGGAGCTACGGCGAAGACGCGCTCAAGCGCATCCGCCAGGAGCTCGCGATCCCGCGCGAGCACCGCTTCTGGTACATCGGCGACGCCTTCCGGGCGGGCATGAGCATCGCGGAAATCCAGCTGTCGACGCACATCGACCCGTGGTTCCTCGAGCAGATGGGCGAGCTCATCGAGATGGAGCGCGCGTTGCAGGGCTCGCGTCTCGAGGCGCTCGATGCCGACGGCTTGCGACGGTACAAGCGCAAGGGCTTCTCCGATCGACGGCTGGCCACGCTGCTCGGCGTCGAGGAACACGCGCTGCGCGAGCGACGTCACGCGCTGGGCGTGCGGCCGGTCTACAAGCACGTCGACACCTGCGCGGCGGAGTTTCCGTCAGCGACGTCCTATCTATATTCCTGCTACGACGAAGAGAACGAATCGCTTCCAACGCAGCGCAAGAAGATCGTCGTGCTCGGCAGCGGTCCGAACCGCATCGGCCAAGGCATCGAGTTCGACTATTGCTGCGTCCACGCTTCGCAGGCGCTGGCCGCGGATGGCTACGAGACGATCATGGTCAACTGCAATCCGGAGACCGTCTCGACTGATTACGACACTTCGGACCGCCTGTACTTCGAACCGCTGACGGCCGAGGACGTGCTCGAGATCATCGACCTCGAGAAGCCGCAGGGCGTGATCGTGCAGTTCGGCGGCCAGACGCCGCTCAAGCTCGCGCGCGAGCTGGAAGCCGCCGGCGCGCCGATCATCGGCACCTCGCCAGCCTCGATCGACCTCGCCGAGGACCGCGAGCACTTCCAGAAACTGGTGAAGAAGCTCGGCCTGCTGCAGCCGGAGAACGGGACCGCCACGTCTCTCGAGCAGGCCTTGGAAGTCGCCAACCGCGTCGGCTATCCGCTGGTAGTGCGGCCGAGCTACGTGCTCGGCGGCCGCGCGATGGAGATCGTCCACGACGACGACGACCTGCGGCGCTACATGACGGAGGCGGTATCGGTGTCCAACGAGGCGCCGGTGCTCCTCGACCGGTTCCTCAATGACGCCACGGAGATCGACGTCGATGCGCTCTCCGACGGCCGGGAGGTCGTGATCGGCGGGATCATGGAGCACATCGAACAGGCCGGAGTGCACTCTGGCGATTCGGCCTGCTCGCTGCCGACGCACACGCTGTCGAAGCAGGCGCTGCGGCTGCTGCACGAACAGACCGGGAAGCTGGCGCACGCGCTCGGCGTGTGCGGGCTGATGAACGTGCAGTTCGCGCTGCAGGGCGAAGAACTGTATCTGCTGGAGGTGAATCCGCGCGCATCGCGCAGCGTGCCCTTCGTGTCGAAGGCAACCGGGCGTCCGCTGGCCAAGATCGCCGCGCGCTGCATGGCGGGCGACGGCCTGGCGAAGCAGGGGATCCGCGGCGAGATCCTGCCGAAACACTTCTCGGTGAAGGAAGCGGTGTTCCCGTTCTCGAAATTCCCGGGCGTCGATCCCCTGCTCGGGCCGGAGATGCGTTCCACGGGCGAAGTGATGGGCGTCGGCGCCGACTTCGGTGAAGCCTACGCCAAGGCCATGGCCGGCAGCGGGTTCCCGTTGCCGGCGGGCGGTACGGCATTCCTGTCGGTACGCGACGCCGACAAGCCGCGTGCGGTGCGGGTGGCCAAGCTGCTGGTCGAGCGCGGCTTCAAGCTGGTCGCGACGCGCGGCACCTGCGCGGCGCTCCGGGCGGCCGGCGTTGCGTGCGAATCGGTCAACAAGGTCAAGGAGGGTCGGCCGCACTGCGTGGACATGATCAAGAACGGCCAGATCCAGTTTGTCGTGAACACGACGGAAGGCAAGCGCTCGGTCGAGGAATCGCACTCCATCCGCACCGCCGCGATCGCCCAGAAGCTGAGCTATTCGACGACGATCGACGGTGCGCTGGCGGCCGCCACGGCCATGAGAAATCTCGATCGGGATGACGTAAATCGCCTCCAGGACCTGCATCGGGCTATCCTTGCGCCATGAGCATGGTACCGATGACAAAGCGCGGAGCAGACGCGCTGCGTGAAGAGCTGCGTGTGCTGAAGACGGAAACGCGGCCTCGCATCGTGGCGGCGATTGCCGAGGCGCGCGCGCAGGGGGATCTGTCGGAGAACGCGGAGTATCACGCGGCGCGCGAGCAGCAGAGTTTCATCGAGGGGCGCATCAAGGACCTGGAAGGCAAGCTGTCGAATGCCCAGGTCGTCGACGTCGCCGCGATGAAGAACACCGGACGGGTGATCTTCGGCACAACAGTGGAACTGTCGGACGCGGACAGCGGTGAGGGATTCCGCTATCAGATCGTCGGCGAAGATGAGGCCGATCTGGCCCGCGGCCTGATCTCCGTCAATTCGCCGATTGCCCGCGCGCTGGTCGGGAAGAACCGTGGTGACGTCGTCGACGTACATACGCCGGGCGGCGACCGCGCCTTCGAGATCGTTGCCGTCGAATACGTGTAGCGCGCCCGGCCGGGCTTCGACGGAAGGCGTGTGACCAGGAAGCGCAGGGCGAGCTCGACGCGGTGGCTGAACGAGCATGAGTCCGATCCCTACGTCCGTGAAGCCAGGGCTCGGGGCTACCGTTCTCGGGCGCGGTTCAAGCTCGAGGAAATCGACCAGCGCGACGGACTCGCCCGCCGCGGAATGACGGTCGTCGAGCTCGGGGCGGCGCCCGGCGGTTGGTGTGAATACCTGCGGCCGCGGCTGGGTCCGTCCGGGCGGGTGATCGCCGTCGATCTGCTGCCGATGGATCCCATACCCGGCGTGGAATTCCTGCAGGGAGATTTCCGGGAAGCGACGGTGCTTGATGAAGTGGAGCGACGCGTCGCCGCGGCGGGGGTGGACCTTGTGTTGTCCGACATGGCCCCCAACATTTCCGGAGTGGCGGTCACGGATCAGGCGGCGACGATGGGTCTGACGGAGCTGGCGGCGGCGTTTGCAAGGGATCATTTGAAACCCGGAGGCGCCCTGCTCGTGAAGGTCTTCGAAGGCGATGGTCTGCAGGAATTCGTGAGGGAACTGCGTGCAAGTTTTGCGAAAGTAGCGGTACGGAAACCCGCTGCTTCGCGGGCTCGCAGCCGCGAGCTTTATGTGCTGGCACGAAACTATCGCGTGGTGTAGTGTCTTATTCAATGTGTTGTACTGAGCGGTCGAGGGCGCGGAGTTGAACGACTACGTCAAGCAACTTCTGTTGTGGCTGGTCATCATTGTCGTCGTGTTGATGGCATTTCAGAGCTTTTCTGGCCATTCGACGCAGGCGGCGAAGATCGGCTACTCGGATTTCCTGACGCAGGTCCAGCAGAACAACGTTGATCAGGTCACGATCGAGCAGCAGACCATCAAGGGAACGCTCAAGAGCGGCCAGAAATTCACGACCATCAACCCCGAGACGAACAACGGGCCGATGATCGGGCAGCTGCTGGATCATCACGTGAAGTTCGACGGCGAGCTGCCGAAGGGCACACCCCTTCTCCTGCAGCTGCTGCTCAACGCCTTCCCGATCCTCCTGCTGATCGGCGTGTGGGTCTACTTCATGCGCCAGATGCAGGGCGGCGGCGGCCGCGGCGCGATGAGCTTCGGCAAGAGCCGCGCGCGCATGCTGAGCGCGGATCAGGTAAAGGTGACTTTCGCGGACGTTGCCGGCATCGAGGAGGCCAAGCAGGAAGTCTCGGAACTCGTCGATTTCCTGAAGGATCCCGGCAAGTTCCAGAAGCTCGGCGGCAAGATCCCGCGCGGTGTGCTGCTGGCGGGCTCACCGGGTACCGGCAAGACGCTGCTGGCGCGGGCGATCGCCGGTGAGGCGGGCGTGCCCTTCTTCTCTATTTCGGGCTCTGACTTCGTCGAGATGTTCGTCGGCGTTGGTGCTTCGCGCGTTCGCGACATGTTCGAGCAGGCGAAGAAGCACGCGCCGTGCATCATCTTCATCGACGAGATCGATGCGGTCGGTCGTCATCGCGGCGCCGGACTTGGCGGCGGGCACGACGAACGCGAGCAGACCCTGAATCAGCTGCTGGTGGAGATGGATGGCTTCGAAGGCAACGAAGGCGTCATCGTCATAGCCGCGACGAATCGTCCGGACGTGTTGGACCCGGCGCTGCTGCGGCCCGGCCGCTTCGACCGGCAGGTAGCGGTACCGCTGCCGGACGTGCGGGGCCGTGAGCAGATCGTGCGCGTCCACATGCGCTCGGTGCCGCTGGCCGACGATGTCAAGCCGGACATCATCGCCCGCGCGACGCCCGGCTTCTCGGGCGCTGACCTCGCAAATCTGGTTAACGAAGCGGCGTTGTTCGCCGCACGCGCCAACAAGCGGCTGGTGGCGCAGAACGACTTCGAGCACGCGAAGGACAAGATCATGATGGGCGCTGAGCGGCGCTCGATGGTCATGAGTGAATCCGAGAAGAAGCTCACCGCGTATCACGAATCCGGCCATGCCATTGTGGGCCTGAGCGTCCCGGACCACGACCCGGTCTACAAGGTGACGATCATCCCGCGCGGGAGGGCCATGGGCGTCACGATGTTCCTGCCGGAAGAGGATCGTTACAGCTACTCCAAGCAGCGCCTGAATTCGCAGATCTGTTCACTGTTCGGCGGCCGCATCGCCGAGGAACTGATCTTCGGCGCTGAGAATGTCACGACGGGTGCATCCAACGACATCGAGCGTGCCACCGACATCGCGCGCAACATGGTCACGAAGTGGGGCCTGTCGGACAAACTCGGCCCGTTGACCTATTCCGAGGACGATGGCGAGGTGTTCCTGGGGCGGAGCGTTACGCAGCACAAGAACATGTCGGACGATACGGCGCACGCCATCGATCGCGAGATCCGCGATATCGTGGATCGGAACTACACGACGGCCCGGCAGATTCTCGAGACGCACGTCGACAAGCTGCACAGTATGGCGGCCGCGCTGATGAAGTACGAGACGATCGATACCAAGCAGATCAAGCGGATCATGAATGGCGAGGCCCCCGGCGATCCGGAGAGCTGGAATGACGACAACCATCCGACGCAGCCGCCATCGCGGCCGAACACGCCGGACGTGATCAAGACGCCGGTTGCCGGTACAGCAAAGCCCGCCAGCCAGCAAACCTGATCGAGGTGGAGCATCGGGCAAGGGCGGACGGCGAGCCATTATCGGCTACGCTCGCGGTACCTTCCTTTCCACCGCCAAGTCGTCCGGTAGCGTGCATGCAGCTTCGTACGCGCACGCTGAATCTGTCGCGGCCGCGCGTCATGGGCGTGATCAACTGTACGCCCGATTCATTTTCCGACGGCGGCCGTTACCTTGACGTTGACGCCGCCGTGGCGCACGCAGAGCGCATGCTGGCAGAAGGTGCTGACATCATCGACGTGGGCGGTGAGTCGAGCCGGCCGGGCGCCACGCCTGTCCCGGAAGCAGAGGAGTGCCGGCGCGTCGTGCCTGTTGTTCGCACTCTGGTCGAACGTCATGGTTGCGTCGTTTCGGTCGACACGATGAAGCCCGCAGTGATGCGAGCCGCCTGCGCGGCAGGAGCCGAGCTCATCAACGACATTTCCGCCCTGCGCGGCGCGGGTGCAATACGGATCGCGGCGGCCACAGGCGCTGGCGTGTGTCTCATGCATATGCAGGGTGAGCCCGGCACGATGCAGCGTGCGCCGCATTACGACGGCGTCGTGCGTGAGGTGACGGCATTTCTTGCAACGCGTATCGCCGCCTGTCGGGCGGCCGGGATCCCGTCGACGCGCCTGTGTGTCGATCCTGGTTTTGGTTTTGGCAAACGTATCGAGCACAATCTGGCGCTTCTGGCGAGGCTGGATTCGCTTCAAGCGCTGGGCGTACCGCTGCTTGTGGGGATGTCGCGCAAGAGCATGCTCGGAGACCTCACCGGGCGCGCGGTGTCGGATCGGCTCGCCGGTGGGCTGGCCGCGGTGACGATAGCCGTCCTCCGCGGCGCGCAGATCGTGCGCACACACGACGTGGCGGCGACGGTGGACGCGGTGAAAGTAGCTTGGGCGGTCAAAGGCGCGACGGAGCAGATGGGATGAACAGACGATATTTCGGGACTGACGGCGTGCGAGGCCGCGTCGGCGCCGAGCCGATGACGCCGGACGTGGTGCTCAAGCTGGGTTGGGCGGCGGGCCGGGTGCTCGCCTCGGACGCTGGTGCAAAGGTATTGATCGGCAAGGACACGCGCCGTTCCGGCTACATGTTCGAGTCGGCTCTGGAAGCCGGCCTTGCGGCAGCGGGAGTCGAAGTGGATCTGCTGGGGCCACTGCCGACGCCGGCCGTCGCGTACCTCACCCGCGCCCTGCGCGCGCAGGCGGGCGTTGTCGTGTCGGCGTCGCACAATCTCCACCAGGACAACGGCGTCAAGTTCTTCTCGGCGGAGGGCGGAAAGTTGAGCGATGCCGTGGAGGCGCGCATCGAACGGCTCATGACGGAACCCATGGTATGCGTCCCGCCGGAACAGACGGGGCACGCACTGCGCATGGACGATGCCTCGGGGCGTTACATCGAATATTGCAAGAGCACTTTTCGCGGCCGGTCGCTGCGGGGCATCCGTGCCGTCGTGGACTGCGCCAACGGAGCAGCTTACAGAGTTGCTCCTTCAGTGTTTTCCGAGCTCGGCGCTGAAGTCATCGCGACGGGATGTCAGCCGAATGGCTTCAACATCAACGACCGCTGTGGGTCGACCGCCATGGAAGCGCTCACGGTCGCGGTGCGGGAGCGTCACGCGCACGTAGGAATTGCCTTTGACGGCGACGCCGACCGGTGCCAGATGGTGGATGCCGACGGACGGGTGGTGGACGGCGATCAGATCATCCTGATCATCGCGCGACGTCGGCAGGAGCTCGGCTTGCTGCGTGGGCCCGTCGTGGGAACCCAGATGAGCAATCTTGGCCTTGAGCACGCGGTGACAGCGTTGGGCGTCGAGTTCCAGCGCGCGCAGGTCGGCGACCGGCACGTGCTCAAACTCCTCGAGATGGGAGGCGGCGTGGTCGGCGGCGAGACTTCAGGCCACGTTCTGTGTCTGGATATAGGGCCGACCGGGGACGGCATCATTACCGCGCTGCAGGTGCTCGAGGCGATGCAGGCGAGCGGGCGTGCGCTTGCCGATCTCGCTGCGGACATGCACAAACTGCCGCAGGTGCTCGTCAACGTGCCGGTGGAGGGGATGGACGCGAGGCGGCTTCTGGAAGAGCCCGCCATGGTGGCCGCGGTCTCGCGCGTCGAGAAGGAGCTTGGTGGTCGCGGCCGCGTCCTGTTGAGGCCGTCGGGAACTGAACCAGTGGTGCGAGTCATGGTGGAAGCACCCGATGCGGTCGAAACACGGCGCATGGCGGAGCAGCTCGCGAGCGCCGTCAAGGCGCTGATGCCGATCGCCGCATGACGGCCGCAAAGCAGGACGTCGTGTCGAGGCGGCGGTCGGGAGCGGGCCCGTACCTCGTAGTCGGCAACTGGAAGATGAACGGGGATCGCCGGCGCAGCGCGATACTCGCGGCGGAGCTCGCAGGAGGCTGGCCAGAGATTGATCCTGCGGTGACCTTGGTGGCCTGCCCCCCTTCGGTGTACCTGCAGTCCGTGGGATCCTTGTTGCGGGGTAGCGGTGTGGCGCTCGGCGCGCAGGATCTTTGCGAACAAGAAAAGCCCGGTGCCTTCACGGGCGAAGTCCACGGCGCGATGCTGAAAGATCTCGGATGTCGTTATGTCGTGGTCGGGCATTCCGAACGACGCCGCTTGTACGGCGACGACGATGAGCGGGTGGCACACAAGTTCGCGACGGCTCTGGCCTGTGGGCTGACGCCGATTCTCTGCATCGGCGAGACTGCGGATGAACGCGACGCAGGGGTGACCGAAGCGGTGCTGAAGCGCCAGCTGCATGCGATCATCGCGCGCTGCGGCGCTCGCGCGTTTGCGGACGCGGTGTTGGCCTATGAGCCCGTGTGGGCGATCGGCACCGGGCGCAGCGCTGCGCCGGAGCAGGCACAGGCCGTGCACGCTTTCCTCCGTGGCGAACTCCGCACTGCGAATGCTAAACTCGCAGACTGCGCGCCCATTCTTTACGGCGGCAGCGTCAAGTCCGACAATGCGCATGCGCTATTTTCGTGCGCGGATGTTGATGGCGGGCTGATCGGGGGCGCGTCGCTAAAGGCCGCGGACTTTCTCGCCATAGCGGATGCCGCGCGGCACCGTTGAACGGTTCCATCCCATGTATACGATCCTCGTTGTCCTGCTCGTCGTTGTCGCAATCGCCCTCATGGGGCTCATCATGCTGCAGCAGGGAAAGGGCGCCGATGCGGGTGCCGCGTTCGGGACGGGTGTGTCGGGCACGATGTTCGGCAACCGCGGCGGCGGCACGCTGCTGAGCCACATCACGGCCGGCTTGGCCACGACCTTCTTCGTGATCACGCTGGCTTTGGCATATCTGGCGAATCATCAGAGTCCGCAGACCCACAGCGTCGTCGACCGCATCCATGCGGAGCAGACTGCCACCCAACCTGCTGCACCCAAGACGCCCGCCGAAGCGGGCATGCAGACCGGCGCGCCGCTGACGGTGCCGCCTGTATCAGGATCGGAGCAATCGTCACCGACGCAAGGCACGGCGCCGCCTGCATCGGCGGCTGGCGCGGGCGAACGGCGCGCCGGAAGCGGATCGGCATCGAACGGCTCGTCGGCTACTGGGTCCGCGCCGCACACGGCGACTCAGACCGGAGCGCCGGGAGAAAGCGGGGCAGCGGCGAAGCATAGCGGTGGTTGACGTACAATTCTCGCGGTCTGTTTGCATTGCCGACGTGGCGGAATTGGTAGACGCACTACCTTGAGGTGGTAGCAGCGAAAGCTGTGGGAGTTCGAGTCTCCCCGTCGGCACCACGCTCCCGATTCGCCAAACGTATGTGCGCCTCGGCGGACGAGTGGCGTCGCATAGGCATAGGCGAGTTCGGGTGTCGAGGAGCGGGGTCCGTACAGCGAGAATCGATGTTCACGCGTCAGACGAACCGCAGATTCTTGACCATCCTTGAGTACCGTCCTTGAAGGAGTACCGAGAAATCAGGATCGGTCAGCGCGTCAGCGTGCGCGCCAAAGCGGATCGGTGCTCGGTCGCGTGCCTCAATTCGGATAGTCCGGCTGCTGATCCGGCGCGGCGCGGCGGAACGCAGGAAGCGCGCTGCAGTGCGCGTACACGGCGCGAATCCGTGGGTAGGCGTCCATCGGACATCCATGTTGCACGGCATTTGACACCTGTGGAACCAGGCAGCAGTCGGCGAGCGTGGGGTCGCATCCGGTGCAGAAACCATCGCTGCCGGCGCGCTCCAGGAGCTTCTCGAGCGGCCTGAAACCCTCGTCGATCCAGCGTGAGTACCACATCTGTTGTTGTGCCTTCGACACATGCAGGTCGTTTTCCAGGAAGCGCATGACGCGCATGCCGTTCAGCGGCTGGATATCGTTGGCGATCAGGTTGGCGATTTCCATGACGCGGATTCGCGCGCTGGATTCCGTCGGCACGAGGCGCGGCGCGGGAAACTTCTTGTCGAGGTATTCGATGATCGCCAGCGACTGCGTCACGCGCACGCCTGCGTCGTCAAGCATGGGGACAGAGGCCGCCGGGTTCTTCGCCATGTACTGCGGGAGGCGTTGTTCCATGGTCCGGAGGTTGACGGCGATTGTCGTGAATGCGACGCCTTTGAGCTGGAGCGCGATGCGGACGCGCCAGGAAGTGGAGCTGGCGTGGAAGCTGTACAGGTCCATCGATGTCCTGTCCGCTAAGATCCGATGACGAAGCGCTACGTTCAAACGCGCGCCGTGTAGGGGTGCCTGAAGCACAACCGGGAACTCTTGCAGCCGCGCGAAGCGTTACATGACGCTTGCCGAGCCTCGGGGACCTGAGGAGTCCCGCGCGCCGACGTGCCTGGTGTGGCGCACGCTAAGCAGCGGCCCGGCGCAGCGCGCTCCGTTTCGCCTGCCGAGCGAGCCCGACGTCTACGACGGCGTGCGGAACACGGACGTCGGCCAGCCGCGCCTCACCGTCAATATGATCCACTGCCGGTGTGACCTGCGCTTCGAAGTTCGCGCGCATCTCCTCGATGCGTCGCGCGTGCCGCGCTGCATCGTAACGCGCCAGTCCCGACTCGTTTCGCAGTGCTGCCTCCAGCGCGATACGTTCAGGCGACACGAACACGATCGCGTGGACGTCCGGCACTTCCAGTTCACACAGCGGCTGTCCTGCAAGCCGCAGCCGCCAGTAGTGCCTCACCGCTTCCCCGGATTTCTCCTTCCGATGCAGGCTCAGCTTCCGGTGTGCTGGCTTGACGGTCCTGCTGCCTGAAGTGCTTGGGCGCAGGTCCACGAGTGCGTTCATGGTGCCCCCGGTTTTTCGAATTCCTGTCCGACAGCCAATGTGGTGGCAGTTACGTGGCTTTGCAAGACCTGGCTTCGCGACGTACCCGACGCCTCACGGTCAGTACTTCGAGTTGCGTCCACGCCCCCGAGTTCCGTTGGTCCCGGCTCTCGCAGCGACGCCTCCGGCTTGCCCGACGGTCTGCGCGATGCTCTCCGTGCTGCGTCGGCGAACCCCGCTTCCGCGGGGCGTGTTCGTTGCCGGGTCGCGTGACTGGCGGCGTCGATGCGGCGCGCACAACGCCCGGCCTTGGCCTCCGCGGCGTGCTGCGCGCTAGAGTCGGCGACGCAGGCGAATGCGCGCAGGTGGTGCGGACATGAAGGCGATACGGGTGCGGAAATTCGGCGGACCGGAAGTGCTCCGGCTGGACACGGTGGATGACCCGAGACCTGGGCGTGGGCAACTCCTGATCCGGATGCACGCGGTGGGCATCAATCCGGTGGAAACCTATATCCGCGCGGGCCAGTACGCGACGCTTCCGGAGCTGCCGTGGACGCCGGGCACCGACGGCTCGGGGACGGTCGAGGCGGTGGGCCAAGGAGCTATCGGTTTTCGGGCTGGCCAGCGCGTGTACGTCGCCGGAACGGCGACCGGGAGTTATGCGGAACTCGCGGTGGCGGACGCGGATGATGTGCATCCGCTGCCGGACAACGTCAGCTTTGAGCAGGGGGCGGCGATCGGCGTGCCCTATGCCACCGCGTACCGCGCGTTGTTCCAGAGGGCACGCGCTCTGCCCGGTGAGACCGTGTTGGTCCACGGCGGCACCGGCGCGGTGGGGATGGCGACCGTGCAGCTGGCGGTTGCGGCCGGGCTGCGCGTGCTTGCAAGCGGTGGCAGCGAGACGGGCCGCGCGCTGCTGACCGCGCAAGGCGCCGCGTACGTCTTCGACCACCATCACCCGGAGACACTCAGCGGGCTTCTGGACTTTACGCACGGTCGAGGCGCCGATGTGGTCGTGGAAATGCTTGCAAACGCCAATCTCGGCGACGATCTGCGGATTCTGGCGGAGGGAGGGCGGATCGCGGTGGTTGGATGCCGCGGTACGGTGGAGATCAACCCGCGTGATCTCATGCAGCGCAGTGGAACGATCCTCGGCGTCCTGCTGTGGAAGACCTCGGTCGTCGACATGGTGCGCATTCACGCGGCGCTGCGCGCGGGTCTGGCGGCTGGTTCCCTGAAGCCGATCATCGCGCGCCACTGGCCGCTGGGCCAGGCGCCTCAGGCGCATCGCGCGTTGCACGCCGCTGAAGCCGCCCACGGCAAGCTGGTACTCATCCCCTGAGCCTGCCATCCGCGGTCCCGCGGTCTCGTCGGCGGCTGATTGCGCCTCACAGCTGGGATTCGAGCGGCAGCAGGCAGAGCAGGCGCACCAGGAAGCGAAGCCGCGTTGGCGTCTCCGGCTCGTGTTTCCAGACCTCTCCGCCGTAGCCGTGCCAGCGCAGTGCGCCTGCACCGGTCAGCATCACCTCCCACGCGGTTTTCGGCTGCGTTCCAGCCGTGAAGAAGTCGGTGAGCTCGGCGGCGAGGCCGGCGTCGTCGAATACGACGCCCATTTCCGTGTTGAGGCGAGCCGAACGTGGATCGAGGTTGAAAGAGCCGACGAAGCCGCGCCTGCCGTCGATGACAAAGGCCTTCGAATGCAGGCTTGCGCCGCGCGAGCCGAGCGTACGGTGCCGCGTGTCGCGGCGTTCCGGCCGCAGCTCGTGGAGCTGGACGCCGTGCTCGAGCAGGCGTCTACGGTACTTGAAGTACCCGGCATGGACCAGCGTGACATCGGTGGCAGCGAGTGAATTCGTCAATACGCCGACGTGCATGCCGCGGCGCACCTGGCCGGTGAGCAACAGGGTCCCGTTGACCCCCGGCACGAAGTACGGGGCGATCATCAGGCTTTCATGGCGCGCGGAATAGAGCAGCGCGTTGATGTCGTAGAGCAGCCAGCCGGGGCGGTCGCGCGCTCGATCGGGAGTGGCGGCTTTCTCTGGCGGGTCCGAGAGGACCCGAAGGCTTGCCGACCAGTGCAGATGGACGGCTCCGGCGGCGAACTCGTCGATGAACTGGTTCCTCGCGGCGATGGCGTGCGTGCGGGCGATGAAGCGGCCGTCCGGGTGCATGCGAAGGCGGTCGTGTGTGGCAATGCAGGCGAGGCGGTCGCGGGCACGGTGCAGCAGGCGGACGGGGATCGTGGAAGGCGCGTTCCAGAAGGCATCGAAGATGGCGCTGGCGCCGGCTACGGCGGGTCCGATCAGCAGCAGATCGGTATCCTGGAAGTTGGTATCGGGAGCCGCGCCGAAATACTCGTCGCCGATGTTGCGCCCCCCCACGATTGCCACGCGGTTGTCGACGATCCACGCTTTGTTGTGCATGCGCCGGTTGAGCCGGACGAGGTGGAGCGCGAACTCCGGCAGACGCAGCAGACCCCGGCTTCGGGTGGGATTGAAGAGGCGCACTTCGATGCGCGGATGAGCGTCGAGCGCCAGCAGCGACGAGTCCTTTCCCGCTACGTTCATGTCGTCGACGAGCATGCGGACCCGGACGCCGCGGTCGGCGGCGCCGCGCAGCTCGCGTTCCAGCAGCTGCCCTGTGGAGTCGTGGTGCCACACGTAGTACTGCACGTCGATGCTGCGTCCGGCCACGCGCGCCGTGTGCAGGCGTGCGCCGAAGGCAGCGACCGGGTCACTCAACAGGACGGCGGCGCTTTCTCCCGGCAGATGTGCCTGCAGCAAGGGTTGGACGATGCGATCGAGGACGCAGGCCGCGGCGGCCGGCAGCGCGGTGCCGGGCGTGCTCGACCGACGCGTGGAGAGCCGTGTCCACTGCCAGAACGCGGCCACGGACAGAACGACGACAACCGGAGCCGCGATGAGAAGGACATCGGTGATCACGAGGCTCACGAACAGAGACGCCAGTCGTCAATGCATGTCGGGGATGTGCGCTGCCGATGCAGTATGGGATATCGGGCGCGCCGCGTCTCCGCGGGGTTCCGGACGCTGCCGCGAACGTCCAGTTTCTAGGTGGGGCGACGTCGCCGGTCGTGCGCAATGCCTGCTTGTGAAACGCCTTGTGAGGCGATCACCCCTTCTATATAGTTCGGGCGCGCGCATTTGCTATGCGTGACGCAAAGCTGGGGTCTGTACAGCCGCTGCGAGGGTCGGCGGACTGCAACGCGTCGTACACATGGGAGGAGCCTCAAGATGAGTTCTGTTCGTTTATTGCGCGGACTGACCGTGGCGATTGCCGCGGGTACTTTGCTGGCCACCAGCGCAGGGGCATCGGCGGCGGACAACGAGTACAGGATCGGCTTCATCACGTCGCTGACGGGGCCAGCGGCCGCGCTGGGTATTCCTTTCGACCAGGGGATGAAGGTCGCGGAGGCCTACAAGGGCGAGATCAACGGCCGCAAGATCAAGGTCATCACGATGGATGATGGCACCGACCCGACGGCGGCCGCGCGGGACGCCCGCAAGCTCATCGAGGTGGACCACGTGGATGTGCTCATGGGGACGGCGCCGACCCCGTCGGGCATCGCGGTGTCCGCCGTGGCCAGCGCGCACAAGACGCCGTTCATCACGGCAGCGCACGTGATCCCCTACAACGAAGCGAACTCGTGGACGGTCAACTCCCCGCAGCCTGCCATCATCGTGCTCCGCAAGATCGTGGAACGGATGAAGCAGAACGGCGTCAAGACCGTGGGATACATCGGCTTCGCCGACGCATGGGGCGATGACGTCTACAACTCGCTCAAGGAAGCCGCCAAGGAACAGGGTGGCATCGACGTCGTCTCGAACGAACGCTATGCGCGTTCCGACACCTCCGTCACTGGACAGGTGCTGCGGATCATCGCGAAGAAGCCTGATGCGATCATCAACGGCGGTTCCGGCACGCCGGGCGCGCTGCCTTACCTCGAGTTCAAGAAGCTCAACTACAAGGGCCAGATCTACGGCACGCACGCCTACATGGATGAGGGCTTTATCAAGGCGGTGGGATCCGCCGGCAACGGCATGATCGCCGCCAGCGGCCCGATCGAGATTGCGCGGGACCTGCCGGAGAGCAACCCGTCTCGCGCGATCAGCATCACGTTCCGCGACATCTACAAGAAACTGAACGGACACTCGCTGCCAGCCGCATTCGCCAGCTATACCTTTGACGACTACCTGATCTTCCTGAACGCCGCCGAGCGCGTGCCGAACAGCATCGAGCCCGGCACCGCGGAGTTTCGTGCAGCGTTGAAGGACGCGATCCAGACGACGAAGAATCTGGCTGGAACGCAGGCCGTCTACAACTTCGAGCCGGGACACATGTACGGCGCGGGCGAGGACTCGATCTTCATCGTCAAGCTGGAAAACGGCGTGTGGAGCCTGGATCCGAAGGACGGCAAGTAGCCGTCACCGGCCTGCGACCAGCCGCAAGCTGGCAGGCCATGCATATCGCGTGACGATCATGGAACGTCGTGTCGCGCTGGGTCGTTGGCCCGGTCGCGGGGCGGCGTTCCATCGCCTCGTGATCCCGACTAGGGGATCGGTGGGGCGTGATTCCCCGAGTTTGGAGCCCGAAAATGATGAGTGACAGGACGCCACGGCTGCGTGCCATCGCGGTGATCTGCGTTGCTGCCGCGCTGCCGTGGCTCGCGGCGAGGGCGGCAGGTGACTCCGGCAACGGCGTCATCAAGGTCGGATTCATCAACGCCATGTCCGGGCCGAACGCGGCGCTCGGGCTGCCGCAGGACCGTGGGCTCAAGGTCGCGCACTCATTGTGGCCGGTGATCAACGGTCACGAGGTCGAGGTCATCACGCTGGATGACGCCTCGGATCCGGCGGCCTCGGAGCGGGACGCACGCAAGCTCGTCAATCAGGACAAGGTGGACATCCTGATCGGCACGGTCGGGGTCCCCAACGTCATGGCGTTGGCGGCGCTCGCCAGCGAGACGCACACGCCGCACATTTCGCCGGATCCGCCTGCACACGCCGAAACCGATTCGGCGACCCAGTGGAGCGTAACCATCGAGCAGCCTTTCAGTCTGATGGTCGGTGCGGTCGCCAGGCAGATGAAGAAGGACGGTGTCAAGACCGTCGCCTACATCGGCTTTTCGGATGCCCTGGGCGATCTTGCCCATCGCGACCTCGTGGAAAGCGGCAAGCAGCTTGGCTTCAAGGTCCTCGACGACGAACGCTACGCGCGCAGCGATACCTCGGTGGACGGTCAGGTATTGCGGATGATGGCTCTGCATCCGGATGCCGTGTTCGGCGGCAATTCCGGGTCGGCCGGAGCACTGCCCTTCCTTGCTCTGAAGAAGTTCGGCTACAAGGGGCGCGTCTACGACGAACATGGTGTGATCAACGACGCCTTCGTCAAGGTCGTGGGCGCCGCTGGAAATGGCCTTGTGGCTCCGACCGGGCCGTCCGTGGTGGCCGAGCAGCTGCCGAAGGACGACCCCATCCGGCCCGTGGCCCTGAAGTTCCTCACGGCATACCGCGATATGTTCCATGCGGAGCCGACGGGGCTTTTCGAATCCTACGGCTACGACGCGTACCGGCTGTTTGCCAAGGCGGCCGAGACGGTGTCGGTGCCGCCCGGAACGGCGGCGTATCGTGAGGCGCTTCGAGGCGCCATCCTGTCGACGCATGGATTGGTCCAGACCAACGGCATTCTCAGCTTCAAGCCCGGAGACTTCTACGGATATTCGGGCGCGGGTGCGGACCAGCACGCGGTGGTCGTCGTGCGACTGCAGGGCGGCAAGTGGCAGCTCGTCCAGTAACGGCTCTGTGCCCGGTGATTGCCTGGTACGGCGTCTTTGCGGCAACCGTGCCTGCCCGGGGCGCGGCGCGATGAACGGCCGCCGCGTCGCGCGATGACGGTGCACGCGCGCGGGAACCGGATGGCGGCAGCGAAGCGACCTGAGGGAACCGGATCGCCAGTGCGTCGATCGAATCCGGCGACATCCGCTGCGCGTTGGAGGAGACGATCGTGACGTGGGATATCGCAACGCTGCTGACGGTCAGCGGACTGCAGATCAGCTCGATCTATCTTTTGACCGGGCTGGGGCTGGTGCTGATCTTCTCGGTTACCCGCGTGATCTTCGTCCCCTTCGGGGATATCTCGGTGTTCGCCGCGATCACGCTGGCGGGCTTCGAGGCAAAGCAGGTGCCGGGAACGATCCCCTTGGTAGCGGCGATCGTCGTTTTCGCGCTGGTGGTCGAAGTGACGAGCCGCGTGCGCCGGCGGGAATGGCGCGTGATTCCCAAGGCGGTGCTGTATTGGGGCGTTCTGCCGCTGGTGCCCTGCGGTCTGGCGTGGCTGGTCGGCCACTTCGGTGCTCCTGCCGAAGTCCAGATCGCCGCGTCCATCCTGCTCGTCGTGCCGGTTGCGCCGGCCCTGGCGCGCATCGCCCTGCAGCCGATCGCCGACGCTTCGGTGCTAGTGCTCCTGATCGTGTCGCTGGCGCTCGAGTTCGTCACCTCCGGCGTTGCGTTGCTGTTCTTCGGGCCGGATGGGTTCCGCACCCAGCCGCTCGTGCCGGGATCGATCACCTTGCCGGGCGGGATCCCGCTGGACATGCAGGTGGTCCTGATGATCTGCGTGGCGATCATCATCAGCGGACTGTTCTACCTCGCTTTCCAGAAGACGACGATGGGGAAGGCGCTGCGCGCCACGGCGGTCAACCGGGTCGGCGCCCGGTTGGTCGGCATCCGCCCGGCGCGCGCATCGACGCTCGCATTTCTGGCGGCTTCGCTGCTGGCAGGCTTCATCGGCGTGCTGATCTCGCCGGTGACGACGCTGTACTACGACTCCGGCTTCCTGATCGGCCTGAAGGCCTTCGTCGCCGCGCTCATCGGCGGTCTCGTGAGCTATCCAGGGACCGCGATCGGCGCACTGTTCGTCGGCATCTTCGAGAGCTTCGCCTCGTTCTACAGCGGCGCCTTGAAGGATGCGATCGTGTTCGGCCTGCTCATTCCGATCCTGATCATCCGGTCGATTCTCATCGTGACGCATGAGGAGGATCCGGAGGAGCTCGACCAGTGAGCCGCGCCGCACCGTTGCTCGCGAGCGTCATCGTGGCGCTGTTCATCGCGCTGTTCCCGCTCGTTTCCGGGCGCTTCATGGTCAGCCTGTTCAACGAGATCGGCATCGCCGCGCTGGTGGCACTCGGGCTGGTACTGCTGACGGGCGTTGGGGGCGCCGTGTCCTTCGGCCAGGCCGCGTTCGTCGGCATTGCCGCCTACGCCACCGGCTGGCTGACGCTCACGGAGATTCCGTCGCCTTGGCTCGGCCTGCTGCTGGCGTTGGCGCTCACTTTCGTGATCTCCCTGATCATCGGGATGGCGACCTTGCGCCTTGCCGGCCACTTCCTCGCGCTGTCCACGCTCGCCTGGGGCATCGCCATTCCTATCGTGTTCGGCAACGTGGCGGCGCTCGGGCGGTTCAGCGGGCTGGCGGACATCCCGGCCGCCCATCTGGGCAGCCTGTCGCTCGCGAGCCCCTACCGGATGTATTACCTCATCTGGATCGTGGTGGGCCTGTCGCTGCTGTTCAGCTTCAACCTGCTGCGGTCACGCACCGGGCGCGCCATCCGCGGCCTGCGGGGCGGCAACACGCTGCTGGCGAGCGTTGGCGCCAACGCATACTGGACCCGCGTGTGGCTGTTCGTGATCGCTGCGCTGCTGGCCGCGCTGGCGGGATGGCTGTACGCCCACACCAACCGCTTCATCAGCCCGTCTCCCTTCGATCTGCACGCAAGCATCGACTACCTCCTGATGGCGATTCTCGGCGGGCTCGGCAGCCTGTTCGGCAGCGTGCTGGGCGCCGGCGTCGTCCACCTGTTGCAGAACGAGCTGCAGAACATCCTGCCGCTGTTCACGCAATACGCGGCGCAGCTGGACGCAGTCGTGGTTGCGGCGATCTTCATCCTCCTGCTGCACTTCGCGCGCGCCGGCGTCATGGGCTACGTGCTGCGCCTGTACCATCGCTGGCCGCAGCCGCTGCCGACGTTCCAGCCTGGGCGCAACCAGCTCGTCCAGCCGCTCGCGGCCCGGCCGAAGCCGGAGCAAGGCAAGCAGCTGCTGGCCGCCCGCGGGGTGGTCAAGCGCTTCGGTGGCCTGATCGCGGTAAATGACGTGAGCTTCGAGGTCAACGCGGGGGAGATCGTCGGCCTGATCGGGCCGAACGGCGCGGGCAAGTCGACGATGTTCAACCTGTTGACGCGCACGCTGCCGATGAGCGCGGGTCACGTCGAGTTCCTGCAGCAGGACATCTCGAAGCTGCGCCAGCTGGACGTCGCGCGGCTCGGCGTGGCGCGCACCTTCCAGCACGTCAAGTTGCGTCCGCGCATGAGCCTGATCGACAACGTGGCGATGGGCGCCTATGCGCGCGGTCGGGCGGGCATGATGCGCGCCGGGCTGCGCCTCAATCGCAAGGAAGAAGAGCAGATCATGGAGGAGGCGCGCGCACAGCTGGAACGCGTCGGGCTGGTGCAGCGCGCCTACGAACGTGCGGGAAGCCTGCCGTTGGGCACCCAGCGGATTCTGGAGATTGCGCGCGCGTTGACCGCAGATCCGGTCCTGCTGCTGCTGGACGAGCCGGCCGCGGGGCTGCGCAAGGCCGAGAAGCATGCGCTGGCGGATCTGCTGCGCAAGCTGCGCGATGACGGCATCACCATCCTCCTCGTCGAGCACGACATGGACTTCGTGATGAACTTGGTCGACCGCCTGGTTGTCATGAGCTTTGGCTCCAAGCTCGCGGAGGGGACGCCTGCGGCGGTGCGTGCGGACGCGAAGGTGCAGGCCGCGTATCTGGGGAGCTCGACGTGAGCACGCCGATGCTGGAAATCGGCGATCTGCACGTGCGCTACGGCCTGGTGGAAGCCGTTCGCGGCGTGACGGTGACGCTGGAAGCCGGGCAGATCGTCTCCGTGATCGGTCCCAACGGCGCCGGCAAGACCACGCTGCTGTCGGCCGCCATGGGTCTGTTGCCGTCCGAGGGTGTCTTGCGCTTCGAGGGCGCGGATCTGCGCCGACTGGACGTCGAAGCACGCGTCGAGAACGGGCTGTGCCTGGTGCCCGAGACGCGCGAGCTGTTCGGCGACCTCTCGGTGGCCGACAATCTGCAGCTCGGCGCTTACTCGAAGCATCTGTCCAGGGGCGCGCTGCGCAACCGTCTCGAAGCGGTCTACACCCGCTTCCCGCGTCTCAAGGAACGCAGCGGGCAGGCGGCCGCAACGCTGTCGGGCGGCGAGCGGCAGATGCTCGCGGTGGGTCGCGCGTTGATGGCAGGCCCGCGCCTGCTGATGCTCGACGAGCCGAGCCTTGGCCTCGCGCCGTTGATCGTCAAGGAGATTCTCTCGATCGTCCGGGGCCTGCGCGACGACGGCGTCTCGATCCTGCTCGTCGAGCAGAACGCGAGGGCGGCGCTGGAATCCTCGGATTACGGCTACGTGCTCGAGACCGGCGAAATCGCGCTGTCGGGGGATTCGAAGTCCCTGGCGACCGACGAGCGCGTGCAGGCGACCTATCTCGGTGGGGCGACGGCCAAGGCCAGCTGAGCGCAGCGTTTCACGCGTCGTGCATTCGGCGTGTGGCACGGGTCTTGATAGCAATGGCGCAAGTGCCGCGGCCAAGTTTGACGGGCGTCGTCGCGGCGTTTGAATGGATTCCTGACCAGCGTGGCGCGCACCGGCGCGGGACGAAGAGACCTCGGCGGTGCTCCACGCGCAGGCACGCAGGCGGGTCGACAACCGGACGGAACGCGAAACCCGGTGCACGGTCGAAGCCTGCGGCGCGCGCGAGCCGGACGGTTGACCCGGCAGCGCGCATGGCGTCGCATCGAGGAGAACATCAATGAGATCTGGGCGTCTGCTTTGCGCTGCGGCGGCCGCAGCTGCCGCCGCCGGCCTGCTGTTGGCGAGTACCGGCGCGTCGGCGGCCGGAAATGAATACACGATCGGCTTCATCAATTCGCTGACCGGGCCGGCCTCGGCGCTCGGCATTCCGTATCAGAAGGGCCTCAAGATCGCCGAGGCCTACAAGAGCACGCTGAATGGCCGGAAGATCAAGGTCATCGAGATGGACGACGGATCCAATCCGACGACGGCCGCCAACGATGCCCGCAAGCTCATCGAGGTCGATCACGTCGACCTGCTCATGGGCACCGCGCCGACGCCTTCCGGGATTGCCGTATCGGCGGTCGCCAGCGCGCACCAGACGCCGTTCATCACCGACGCCCAGGTGGTGCCCTATAACAAGGCCAATTCGTGGACCGTCAACACGCCGCAGCCGGCCATCATCGTGGTGCAGCGCGTCGTGTATCGCATGAAGGAGAACGGCGTCAAGAGCGTCGGCTACGTGGGCTTTGCGGATGCGTGGGGAGACGAGGTCTACGACACGCTTCGCGAATCGGACAAGGATCAGGGCGACTTCATGAAAGTCACCTCGAACCAGCGCTACGCGCGGTCCGATACGTCCGTCAGCGGACAGGTGCTGCAGGTCATCTCGACACACCCGGACGCCGTCATGGTCGGGGGCTCCGGGACACCCGGCGCGCTGCCATACATCGAGCTTGCGAGGCTCGGCTACAAGGGACAGCTGTACGGCACGCACGCGTTCATGGACGAGGGTTTCCAGAAGGCCTGTGGCCCGGCGTGCAACGGCATGATCGCGGCCAGTGGCCCGATCGAGATCGCCCGCGAGCTGCCTGACAGCAACCCCTGCAAGGCGATCAGCCTCGAGTTCCGCGACATGTACAAGAAGATGTTCCATGCGTCGCTGCCTGCGGCCTTCGCGAGCTATCCCTTCGACAGCTATCTGACGTTTCTCAACGCGGCCAAGCGGATTCCGAAGAACGTGGAGCCCGGCACCCAGGCGTTCCGCACTGACCTGAAGGACGCCATCCAGACGACGAAGAACCTCGTCGGCACGCAGTCCGTCTACAACTACACGCCGGGGCATCTCTACGGCGCCAGCAAGAAGGAAATCTTCGTCGTGAAGATGGAAAACGAGGTCTGGCATCTCGACCCGGAGCACGCTGCGAAGAGCTGAAGGCACTCTTCCGCGACGCGTCTCGACTCGGCGTGGTCCGCGCGCGGCTGGATAGCACGTTGGTACTCGTCGACGCTGCACGAGGGAAATGACGGGCGGGTGGTTCGCTCTCCAGTGGGCGAGCCACCCGACAGCCAATCGGCGCACCGCAGCGCTCGCGGGTATCGCCGTATCGCCGCGGCACGGACCCTTGTGATGGAGCGCCGATTTCTCTCACCACGCGCGGACACGATCGCCGGCTGATACCCGCTGCGAGCGGGGGTTTCGGCCTTGCGTACGCGGATTCGCGGGTGGATACCGGGAGGGCGGGCATGCCCTGCGGCGCGCGTGCGTCCCGCGGTCGCAGGGAAAAGACGCCGCGAGAGCCAAACCGCGGCTCCGGGATCGTCCGGCGTTCGGACATCGGAAGACGCTGCACGTTTCCGACGCTGAGCACTGGGGGTCGGTGGAACATGGAACCGTCGTCTCAGGCCTCGGCGCTTTCCCCCGGCGCGTATCGCGGGGTGACGCCCCGGCTCTGGGCGGAAGTCGAGATCGAAGAACGCCAACGCGTTGATATCCGTCATTGGCTGCGATGGCCTCGGCCCCAAGACTGCGTCGTCCCGCGAGCTGTCCAAGGAATCCGAGCACATGCTGACTTTCGACATCCTCATAGCGATCCACGTGCTGAGCGTGGTGTGGTGGATCGGCGGCGTGGCGGTGGTGACGGCGGTGCTGCTGCCGCTGTTCGGGACGCTGCCCGCCGACCAGCGCCTGCAGCGCATCCGGGAATTTGAACATCGCTTCGCCAACCAGGTGCGGATCGCTCTGCTTCTCGTGGGGATCACCGGGGGCTGGATGCTGAGCCTGACCGGCGGTACGGCTCGCCTCGCGTTCAGTCACGGCTGGTGGCTCGACCTGATGATTCTGGTCTGGGTGCTGTTTGCCTTCATGCTGTTCGTCGCCGAACCTCTGAAGATTCCGGCAAAGGTCGGCCTGATCCAGAAGCCGCTGGCGTTCTGGGGGCTGCATGCGTTCATGCTGACGCTCGCCTTCCTCGCAATCGCGTGCGGCGTCGTGGGTGCGCGCGGCGGGTTCTAGCCGCGATCCAGCGCGCGTCTCAGCGGGCAGCTGCCGGACCGCCTGCGCGCAGCGCCGCGGACGGAGGTGGCGACCGAGAGGACTCTTGGGCCGGACCCTCCAGCCGACTTGTCAGAGTTTGACGGGAAACCCCAGCTCCATCACGTCCTCGACGGGCAAGTGATAGAAGAGCGGCGCGCGCATGGCGTTGCGGGAGAAATACGCGAAGAGACGCTGACGCCAGGTCGCCATGCCCTTCGCGCTCGCGTCCACGACGATCATCTCGCGTCCGATGTAGTAGGTCATGTGATCGATGTCGAATTCCAGCCCCAGCTTGCTGGCCAGCCGCAGCGCGACCGGGATATTCGCTTCCTGCATGAATCCGTACTTGAGGATCACACGGTGGATATGCTCGGACAGGCCGATGATCTCTAGCCGTTCCGTCGCCGGAACGCGCGGCACGTCCTGCGTTTCGACCGTGACGAGCAGGACGTAGTCCTGCAGCACGCGCTGGCGTTCGACCAGGTAGAAGAGCCGCGGAGGCACCATGTCGCCGCTGGTCGGAAACACCGCCGTGCCGGGAATCCGGTGCGGCGGATCCTGCTCCAGGCGCTTGAGCAGCACTTCAGGCGATTCCGCCTCCGACGCCAGATGCTGGCGTAACAGCGTCCGGCCGCGCGCCCAGGTCGTCATGATGATGAACAGGACGGCGGCCAGTACCAGCGGAAACCAGCCGCCTTGGTCCAGCTTGACGATGTTGGCGCCGAAAAAGGCGAGGTCCATGCACAGGAAGATCGCCACCAGCGGCGCGACCGCGGCAATCGGCCATTTCCACATGCGCCGGGCGATGATCGCGAACAGCAGGGTCGTCGTCACCATCGTGCCCGTCACGGCGATCCCGTAGGCGCCGGCTAGCGCGTCGGACGAGCGGAATCCCACGACGGCCGCAATGACCAGGATCATCAACGCGACGTTCACGGCCGGAACGTAGATCTGCCCGGCTTCCTCGCGGGACGTCTGGGCAATCTGCATGCGCGGCATGAAGCCCAGCGAGATGAGCTGGCGCATCATCGAGAACGCGCCGGAGATGACCGCTTCCGAGGCGATAACGGCGGCCAGCGTGGCAAGCACCACCAGCGGGTACAACGCCCAGCCAGGCGCGGAGAGGAAGAACGGGTTGTGCGCGGCCGCCGGGTCGTGCAGGAGAACCGCGCCCTGGCCGAGGTAGTTCAGCACCAGACAGGGCAGCACGAGTCCGTACCACGCGGTCGTGATCGCCTTCCGGCCGAAGTGCCCCATGTCGGCGTAGAGCGCCTCGGCGCCGGTGGTGCACAGCACCACCGCGCCCAGTACGAGGAATCCCGCGCCGCCGTGGTGCGCGATGAAGTCCAGTCCGTACCAGGGGTTGAAGGCGCGCAACACCGCCGGTCCGCGTGCAATTCCGTAGACGCCCAGCGCGCCCTGGGCGAGAAACCACAGACACATGACGGGCCCGAAGACACGGCCGACCTCGCCCGTGCCGCGTTTCTGGAACGCGAACAACGCGAGCAACACCGCGATCGCGATCCATAGAGTCCACGGCGATACCGCCGGCGTCGCGATCTCGAGGCCTTCGACCGCCGACAGGACCGTGATTGCAGGCGTGATGACGCCGTCGCCGAAGAACAGCGCCGCCCCGATCAGCGCTGCCGTGATGACGAAGCCGCGCAACGCCGGTGACTCGCGGCTGACGCGTCGCGCCATCGCCATCAACACGACGATCCCACCTTCGCCGCGGTTGTCTGCACGCATGACGAACGTGACGTACTTGAGCGTCACCATCACCAGCAGCGTCCACAGCACCAGCGACAGCACGCCAAGCACGTTCGGCGCCGTCACGCCCAAGCCGTAATCGCGGCCAAAGGCGGAGCTGAAGGTATACAGCGTGCTGGTGCCGATGTCGCCGAAGACCACGCCGATGGCACCGACGACCAGCGTCGCGTCGACGCGGCGTCCGGCGGCGGGGGGCTCCGTCGTCTGCGTCTGCCTGGTAGGTTCGGTGTCCATGGACGCACGCACCGTGCTACAGGAGGAGGGACGCCCCGTCAGCCGCTGCTACGCGCGGGTGCCGCGGCCGATCGATCTGCACCACGTATTGTGAGAAAGCGCGCAGCACGGGGCCCGACAAGCGTACCGGCAGGTTCAAAGCTGGCGTGGCCAGCGGGTCGACGCGGGTTCCGTGCTCCGACAGTTCGAAATAGAGGTGTGGTCCGGTGGACAGGCCGCTCGACCCCACGAAACCGATGACTTGTCCCATACGTACCCGGCTGCCGTCGTGGAGGCCGGAAGCGATCCGCGACAGGTGCGCGTAGCGTGTTTTCGTGCCTGGAGCATGCTGGTGGAGGATGACGAGACGCTCGTAGTTGCCGTGCCATCCGCGGAACTCGACGAGGCCGGAAGCTGCTGCGCGCACGCGCGTCTCCGCGGGCGCCGCGTAGTCGAGGTCCTTGTGGAACTCCGGGGCGGGCATAACGGGCTGCTCGCGCCGGCCCCATCCGGAGGAGATCCGGGTGAAGTCCACCGGCGTCTGGAGCCGCAGGTGGACGACGCCGACGCCCACGCGATTCAGCGCCAGGCGGCGGCCCTCGTGATCCGTGTACGAATACAGCTCATGAACCTGGCCGCGGTAGCGCACGCGCAGTGCGAGTGCGCGGGTAGGCCCCCTGATACTGCGCGCCAACGGCAGCCCGACGCGAGTGGCGGGAGGCAGCGGCGCCGGAAGATGGGCGTCCGCGCGCAGCCATGCGTGGATGAGGTTGATCTCCGTTGACGGAAGGCGCAGACCCGCGAGGGCGCGATCCAGTGAACCGTGCAGAGAGAAGTCGACGCGCTGCAGGGGGTGCTGCGGCGGCGGTAGTGCGCGTGCTTCTCGCGGTACCGCCTGTTGGGCGACCGGCGCCGGAATCCGCGCATCGAGTGCGCTGGCGACCGAAGCCTCTGGCCCCGTCGAGATCTGCGGGGTTTCGAGCCGTGTCTGCGGACCATCAGCGCCTACGCAGGCGGAGATGCAGCCTCCGGGCCGAAGGCTGCGGGCGTTCTGGCCGTGCGGCAGGCGGGTAGTCCAGTGCAGGATCTCGGCGTGTGGTACGTGCCATCGGCTCAAGGTGGCGGCCAGCCGGCCGCCGAGGGGCAGCTCCGCGGTGTGGAAGGCGCATCTGGGCGCGGGAAGGGCGGCGCGGCGCACGCGGTGCGAGCTGCGCACGATGGCGCCGCGGCAAGGCAACGCTTTCAGAACCGCCACAAGTACCAGCGGGCTGAATGCCGCGGCAATCACGCGGCTTCCAGGGGACGCAACGGGAAACGAGCCCATTCGGGGTCCTTGGGGAGTTGAAACGCGGGATACACCGAAACCGCGGCTGGATCGCATGCGGTTGCATGGATCGCGAGGCGAATGTCGCGTTGCCTCGGCGGTGACACCGACGAACTTCGCCCGACGGTGGGAGCATCCTGAATGCGTATTTCAGCGATCGTAGCCGGCCGTTTCAGATTGATGGTAGCCGGCGTTTCAGGCTGATCGTGGCCGGTGTGTCGGTCACGGATGACGGGGCGGATGGTATCTCAAACGGCTACGATGAAATGAAATGGAGTGAGCTATTCAGCGACGGCAGGTACTTCGCGGCGACGCAGTGACGGGCCCTTGAGCGGGATG
>DASVGQ010000151.1:0-7074 GCA_036379455.1 Nevskiaceae bacterium | reverse complement strand
TGCGCCGGACAAGGAAACCCGCCCACAGAGTTGGCTGCGGGCGACACGCGCCGGTCAGCCTCGATGACCGAAATATGCGAACCAACCGATGCCCGACGCGACCGCATACACTGTATAGCCGCTGGACGCCGCCAGGCGTAGGGCGTCCCCGGCGCGATTCGAACGCGCGACCTGTCGCTTAGGAGGCGACCGCTCTATCCTGCTGAGCTACGGGGACACAGCGCGCAAGTGTAGCGAACCGCCGTTCGCGCCCGGGTGCAGGTCGCTTGGACCTGTCGTGCGGTTCGAGCGCGTATCGGCAGTCCCGTGCGGTTCGCGCGGCTCGCGGAATCAGCGACCGGCTCCGCACACGACGGCGTCGAAAAGGCGTATGTCTCGCAGGCACTGCCAGCGGTTCAGCATCGCTGGACGCGATGCGATCGCACAGATCGGAAAATTGGCTGGGGGACCAGGACTCGAACCTGGATAACGGGAATCAGAATCCCGGGTCCTACCATTAGACGATCCCCCAACGGATCGTCGCCGGGTACAACCGCCGCGCACCGTGGACCGGTGCGCCGCGAAAGCCCGGCCGCAAATCAGCGCTTGCTGTACTGCGTGGCGCGCCGCGCCTTGTGCAAGCCCACCTTCTTGCGCTCGACCTGACGGTCGTCACGCGTCACGAGCCCGGCAGCACGCAGCGGCTGCTTGAGCGCATCGTCGTACTGGATCAGCGCACGCGTGATGCCGTGGCGTACCGCACCGGCCTGACCCGACGCACCGCCGCCGCTGACCGTGATCGTGAAGTCAAAGCGGTCGAGGGATTCGGCTACCTCGAGCGGCTGGCGCACCAGCATGCGCGACGTCTCACGGCCGAAGTAGTCCTCGACGGATTTGCCGTTGATCGTCATCTTGCCGCTTCCCGGCCGCAGGAAGACGCGCGCCGCGGAGGTTTTGCGGCGACCGGTTCCATAACTTTGTTCAGCTGGTTGGGTGACAGAGGCCATGGCAATCTTCAGATGGAAATCGTGGTGGGTTGCTGTGCGGCGTGGGGATGCTCGCTGCCCGCATAGACGCGCAGTTTGCGGTACTGGGCGTAGCCCAGCGGCCCGCGTGGCAGCATGCCCTTGACGGCCTTCTCCAGGACGCGCTCAGGGTGCTTCTCGAGCATTTCCTCGAGCCGCGTAGAACGAATGCCGCCCGGATACCCCGTATGGCGCCAGTAGATCTTGTCCTGCAGCTTGTTGCCGGTGACGCGAATCTTCGCCGCGTTGATGACGACGACGTAGTCGCCGGTATCCACATGCGGCGTGTATTCGGGCTTGTGCTTGCCGCGCAGGCGGCGTGCGATGGCGCTCGCAAGACGCCCCAGCGTCTTGTCCGTCGCATCGACCAGCACCCAGTCCCGACGCGCCGACTGGGCTGTGGCGAAGTACGTTGACACGTGCAACTCCGTGGTTGTTATGGTTCGGTGGCGCGCAGCAGCGGACCACGTCGAGCCGCGCAGTCTAAGGCAACATGCCCGTCATCGGCAACGCATACGGCTGCGAACAGCGGTACCGCATGCTCGCGCGGCACCGAGTTCCGTTCGATTGATGCGTATCACGCGCGTGGACTAAGGTGGGCCCGTGCGAATCAACATCGGCCGAATGCTCCTTCATCTGGCGGCCGCCGTCTTCCTGCTGTGCGGCGTGGCGACCGTCCATGCGCAGGTGTACAGCTGGACGGACGCGCAGGGAGTCACGCACTTCAGCGACCGCCCCCACACCAAGGGCGCGCAGCCGGTACAGCTGCCGCCTCTGCAGCTCACCAACGATGGTGCTGCGCTCAAGGCGCTCGCCGCACAGCGCGAGGCGCAAGCTCCGATCACGCCTCTGCGGCCGCCGGTAGCCGCGGCTCCGAGGATCGTCCAGCCTGCGGAAAGCCAGTCCATCTTCGGGTCCGGCGACCTGCTGCCGGTGACCGTCGACGGAACGTTGGGCCCTGACCAGGGTTTCATCTACTTCCTCGACGGCAAGGCGCAGAACACGGCGCCGACACAAGCGTCGAGCATGATCTTCACCGACGTCTGGCGCGGAGAACACACCGTCGACGTGGCCATCGCGGACGACGATGGCGAGATCGTGTCGCGCTCGGAAGCGGTCACCCTGTACATGAAGCAGCCGATCGTCTACTGGAACCGGCCGCCCTTCGGCCACGGGGCGCACCACCGCCCGCAGGGCATTCGTCCGCCGCGCGAAGCGAGACACGAACGGGCGTCGCCGGGCAATCACTCGAATCCACGTGGCCCACATCCTGCCCGACCGACGCCCTCCGGCCGCGCTCCCGCCGATCTGCCGGGTTAGCCTCAGCTTCCGAAGCTGATGCGGGCCTCCAGCGAGGAGCGCGAGTCGGCGTAGGTCAGTGCGTTCTCCTTGCTGATCGCGCCCGTCTTGTAGAGCGCGTAGAGCGAGTCTTCGAAGGTCTGCATGCGGTGGTCCTGCCCCTGCGCCATCGCCGCCGGAATGTCCTCGATGCGATGGGACAGGATGAGCTCGGCGATGTACGGCGTGTTGATCAGGATCTCCGAGGCCGCGACGCGGCGCTTTTCCAGCCCCAGGACGAGGCGCTGGGAGACGACCGCACGCAGAGTCAACGAGAGGTCCAGGTACAGCTGGTCGCGTTGGTCGCCGGGAAAGAAGTTGACGATCCGCTGCATCGCCTGGGAGGCGTTGTTTGCGTGCAGGGTCGACAGCACCAAGTGGCCGGTATTGGCGAGCTGCATGCAGCGCTCCATCGTCTGGCGCCGACGGATCTCACCGAGGTAGACGACATCCGGCGCCTCGCGCATCGCCGAAACGAGCGCGCGCTCGTAGCTTTCCGTATCCAGCCCGACTTCGCGCTGGCTGATCAGCGCGCGTACGTTCGGATGCACGTATTCGATGGGGTCCTCGACCGAGAGAATGTGTCCCGACTGGGTTTCGTTGCGGTGACGGATCATCGCTGCGAGCGTCGTCGACTTGCCGCAGCCTGTCGGGCCGACAAGCAGCACGAGCCCACGCTTGAGCAGCGCGAAATCCTTGAGCACCGTCGGGACGCCGAGATCGTTCAGCCGCGGGACCTCGCTCGGCACGTAACGCATCACCATCGACACGAAGCCGCGCTGGTAGAAGGCGTTGACGCGGAAACGTCCGAGCCCGCTGGCCGAAAGCGCGAAATCCACCTCGCGATGCCGTTCCAGCTCCTCGCGCTGCTCGGGCGTGAGAATGCCGTGGATCAGATCCTGGACCGTGCCCGCCGGCAGGGGCGTGCGCGTGATTGGGGACATCTCGCCTTCGACGCGGATCATCGCCGGCGCGTTGGCGGAGAAGTACAGGTCCGAAGCCTTCTTCGTGACGGCGAGCTGCAGATAGGGCTGGAGATCGGTCACGGCTGTGAGTTCCGGTTCACGCGCAGGCCCCAGGCGGTCTCCTTCTCTTCCTTCATGCCCATGTTGATAACGCCCGGGCTCTTCATGAGATCCTCGGGCGAGCGTTTGCTCTCGAGCTTGATGCGCAGCCGCAGGCCGTTCTGCGAATCAGCGTTGCGCAGGGCTTCCTCGAAGCCGATCACACGCTCCTCGTAGAGTTTGAACAGGTATTGGTCGAGGGTGATCATCCCGAACTGCGGCGACTCCGCCATCACCTCGGCGATCTTCGCCACCTCGCCCTTGAAGATGAGGTCGGCGATCAGCGGCGAGTTGACGAGGATGCCCATCGCCGCCACGCGCCCGCCCTTCTCGCGCCGCACCAGGCGTTGGGAAACGATGGCGCGGGTGTTGAGCGACAGGTCCATGAGCACCTGCGCCCGGCGGTCCTCGGGGAAGAAGTCGATGATCCGGTCCAGCGCCTGGTTGGCGTTGTTGGCGTGCAGCGTCGACAGCACCAGGTGCCCGGTCTCGGCGAAGCTCAGCGCGTACTCCATGGTCTCGCGGGTCCGGATCTCGCCGATGAAGATCACGTCCGGGGCCTGCCGCAGCGTGTTCTTGAGCGCGTTGTCCCAGCTCATCGTGTCCACGCCCACCTCGCGCTGGGTCACGACGCAGTGGCGATGCGGGTGGACGTACTCGATCGGGTCCTCGATCGTGACGATGTGGCCCTGCGAGTGTTCGTTGCGGTAGCCCATCATGGCCGCGATGCTCGTGGACTTGCCCGAGCCGGTCGCCCCGACCAGCAGGACGAGTCCGCGCTTCTGCATCACGATTTCCTTGAGCTGCTCCGGGAGCCCGAGGTCCTCCATCTTCGGGATCTCCGTCTGGATCGTCCGCAGCACACCACCGACGCAACCCTGCTGGACGAAGGCGCTGACGCGGAAGCGTCCTATATGCGCGGGCGCCACGGCGAAATTGCACTCGTTGGTGGCGTCGAACTCCTTGAGCTGCCGGTCGTTCATCAACGCGCGCATGCACAGCGCCGAAGATTCGGCGGACAGCGGCTCCTTCGATACCGGCGTGACGAGGCCGTCCACCTTGATCGCCGCCGGGAAACCGGCGGTGATGAAGAGGTCCGACCCGCCCTTCTTGACCATCAGGGCGAGGAGCTTGAGAACGAACTGGATCGCTTCGTCGTGGGTCATGGCCTGTTCCTCAGATCTCGAGCGGCTTGTTGGCCTTGCGACGCGCCGCGTCCTTGCTGATGACGCCGCGCTTGACGAGATCGGCGAGCGTCTGCTCGAGCGTCACCATGCCTTCGCGCTGGCCGGTCTGGATGGACGAGTACATCTGCGCGACCTTGTTCTCGCGGATCAGATTGCGGATCGCAGGAGTCGCGATCATGATCTCGTGCGCGGCCACGCGGCCTCCGCCGCGGCGCTTCATGAGCGTCTGCGAAATCACGGCCCGCAGACCTTCCGAGAGCATCGACCGCACCATGTCCTTCTCGGTGCCCGGGAAGACGTCGACGATACGGTCGACGGTCTTGGCGGCGCTCGAGGTGTGCAGCGTGCCCAGCACGAGGTGACCGGTCTCCGCCGCCGTCAACGCGAGGCGAATGGTCTCCAGATCGCGAAGCTCGCCGACGAGGATGGTATCGGGGTCCTCGCGCAGAGCTGATCGGAGCGCCTCGTTGAAGCCCAGCGTATCGCGGTGCACCTCGCGCTGGTTGATCACGCAGTGCTTGGGCGTGTGGACGAATTCGATGGGGTCCTCGATCGTCAGGATGTGGCCGTATTCGGTCTCGTTCTTGTGGTCGACCATTGCCGCCAGCGTCGTCGACTTGCCCGAGCCGGTCGGCCCGGTCACGAGAATCAGTCCGCGAGGCAGCTCGGCAAGCTCTCGGAATACCGCGGGACAACCGAGCTCCTCGAGCGTGAGGACCTTCGAGGGAATGGTCCGGAACACCGCGCTGGCGCCGCGCTGCTGGTTGAAGGCGTTGACGCGGAAGCGCGCGATGCCGGGCAGGGCAAAGGAGAAGTCGGTCTCGAGGAACTCGTCGTAAGCCTTGCGCTGCGAGTCGCTCATGATGTCGTAGATGAGGTCATGAACGTCCTTGTGGTCCATGACCGGCAGGTTGATCGGCTTGATGTCGCCGTCGATGCGGATCATCGGCGCGAGGCCTGCAGACAAGTGCAGATCCGAAGCGCCCTGCTTGACGCCGAAGGCCAGCAGCTGCTCGATAGGCACCTTCTTCTTGGCCATATCCATTGCGCGATCTCCCTCAGGAACCATCACACCACCTGTCCATTCATGTACGTTGCTATCGGCAGGCAGGCCGGAAAGTCCGAGCGCCACGCCGCCCCGCTGCGCCACGACAGTCCCGACGCGCGGTGCGCGCCACGGCGCACCGCGTTTCCTCGCGGAGCGTCGATCAGCACGGCCTATCCGCAGCATCGCCGCCGCGGGTTTGCCCGGAGAGCTTCATGCAGAGCGAAAGGCACGCACCGGCTGACCGCGACCCCGTGGGAAGGCGTGCAACTTTCGATCCATGTCGGCGCGGCTGCATCCCTTCTTCGCCCCAGCCTCGCCCCCCGGCAATCCCTGTGTTCACGCCGCGTTGCCTCGTCCCCGGCGTCACACTGTAGCGTAGCGCCGCGGCACCCCGCCACGGGGCGGTGCCGCCATTCACCGAGCCCTACAATGACCCCGCGGAGACGCAGGCGTCTGCCGGCATTCTCCGCATCCCGCACCGGACAACGACAACGGAAACGCCATGACGGAAGACGATGAAAAACGCGAAGCGGCTCGCGCGGCGCTGAAGTACGTCCGGCAGGGCGAGACGCTCGGCGTCGGAACCGGTTCCACGGTCAACGCGTTCATCGAGGCGCTGACGCAGGCGAGGCTGGACGTACCCGCGGCGGTCGCCTCTTCGGAAGAGACGCGCGAGAGGCTCGCTGCAGCCGGTATCCCCGTACGCGAGCTCAACGACACCGGGCCGCTCGAGGTCTACATCGACGGCGCTGACGAAGCGACGGCGCATCTGCAGCTGACCAAGGGAGGTGGCGGTGCGCTGGCGCGTGAGAAGGTGCTGGCGGCTGCCTCTCGCCAGTTCGTCTGCATCGCCGCCGCACGCAAGCTCGTCAAGGTCCTCGGGCGCTTCCCGCTGCCGATCGAGGTGCTGCCGATGGCGCGCAGTCACGTCGCCCGCCAGCTCGTGGCGCTGGGCGGCCAACCGCAGCTGCGGGAAGGCTTCACGACTGACAACGGCAACCAGATCCTCGACGTCAGAGGCCTGTCGATCGTCGACCCGGTGGGCATGGAAGCGAAGCTTGGCGCTATTGCCGGCGTCGTGTGCGTCGGGCTCTTCGCGCGACGCCCGGCGGACGTACTGCTCCTGGCCGCACCCGACGGCGTGCAGACACTGCGGCGCAACGAGCTTCGATAGCCTTTCGCGCCGTCGACACCGGTGCATCTGCATCGGCGCGAAACGCGACCGCGGCAGCCCGCGAGGCACCTCCATCGCGCTTCAAGGACACGCGGTCTGCGGGTAGAATGCCGGCTGCTGCGGGCTCTATGAGCCTCCACGCCGCGCGGTGTGCAGGCGCGCCCCCTCTTACTTGCACCTTAGTCCGGGAGTGTTTTCATCCATGAAAAGTGTCCTCCTCATTCCTGCGGTCGCGCTGGCCGCGGTAACGCTGGTCGCC
>DASVGQ010000150.1:0-20354 GCA_036379455.1 Nevskiaceae bacterium | reverse complement strand
CCAGGGATCGAGGATCGCGCGCGCGTCGCGCAGCTTGGCGAGCGTCGAGGGAATGAAGCTCTGTCCGCCGAAGCCGGGATTCACGGACATCACGAGCACGATGTCGACCTTGTCGAGGACGTAGCGCAGGTCGTCGAGCGGCGTGGCCGGGTTGAAGACCAGCCCCGCCTGGCAGCCCGCCTCGTGGATCAGCGACAGGCTGCGATCGACGTGGCGCGTCGCCTGCGGATGGAAGCTGATCGAGCTGGCGCCGGCCTCGGCGAAGCGTTGCGCCAGAGGGTCGACAGGCTCCACCATCAGGTGGACGTCGATTGGCGCGCCGATGCCGTAGTCGCGCAGCGCCCTGCACACCAGCGGCCCGACCGTGAGGTTCGGCACGTAGTGGTTGTCCATGACGTCGAAGTGCACCCAGTCGGCGCCGGCCGCCACGACCGCCTGCACGTCTTCCCCGAGCCGCGCGAAGTCGGCAGAGAGAATGCTGGGAGCGATGACCGGAGCAGGCGGGTTTGCCATGGCAATAGCGTGAAGCGCGAAGGCCCGAAAGGAACGCGATTATGCGGGAAGCGCTCGGGCGTGCGGCGCGCCGCGGAAGGGGCTGCGCCGGTGCAGCACGACTTGTCGGCGTGCAGGTGATGGCGTCAGGCGGGGGCGGCGTCTAGAGTAGCGCCGGTTCAGGAACCGGGGTGTCCGTGGCGCTTGCCGTGGTGCTGCACGCGCTGTCCGCCGTGGTCTGGGTGGGCGGCATGTTCTTCGCGTGGCTGCTTCTGCGCCCCGCATCCGGCGCGCTGGAAGCCGGCGCGCGGCTGGCGCTGTGGCAGCGCGTGCTCGGGCGTTTCCTGGCGTGGGTCGCGGTCGCGGTGCTGCTGCTGTTCGCCACGGGCTTCTACATGGTCGCGGCGTTGGGCGGCATGGGCCGCGTGAGCGCGTGGGTTCATGTCATGCTGGCGCTGGGCGTTGCCATGACGCTGTTGTTCGGCTGGGCATGGTGGGAGCCATTCCGCCGCCTGCGCGCGGCCTCGGGCGCGGCGGATCGCAAAACGGCAGGGAATCAGCTGCGGCAGATCGCGCGACTGGTGGGGGTCAATCTGACATTGGGCTTGGTCACGGTCGCTATCGGCGCCCTCGCCAGCCTGCATCCCGTGGGGTAACGAGCATGGACGCATTGCGCGAGTCGAATCTGGCAAGCCTGCCGCTGCTGCGGCGCGGCAAGGTGCGCGACCTTTACGCCCTCGGCAGCGATCGGCTGCTGATCGTCGCGACCGATCGCCTGTCGGCCTTTGACGTGATCATGTCGCGGCCGATTCCCGGCAAGGGCAAGGTGCTGACGGCACTCACGCGCTTCTGGATGCGCCGCTTCGCCGACATCATTCCGAATCACGAGGTGGAGGCCGATCTGGCCACCGTCCTCAGCCCGGTGGAGCTGGCGCAGTGCGAAGGGCGCAGCGTCGTCACGCGCCGGCTCAAGCCGCTGCCGGTGGAAGCCGTCGCGCGCGGCTATCTGATCGGCTCGGGCTGGAAGGAATACCAGGCGACGCGTTCCATCTGTGGCGTCGCGCTGCCGCCTGGGCTGCGTATGGCGGATCGCCTGCCGGAGGCGGTGTTCACGCCCGCTTACAAGGCACCGGCAGGCCAGCACGATGCGAACATCGATTACGAGCGGGTGGTGCGGCTGGTGGGCGAGGAGAACGCGCGCCGCGTGCGCGAGGCGACGTTGCACCTGTACCGCGAGGCGGCGGCCTACGCGCTGGAGCGCGGCATCATCATCGCCGACACGAAGTTCGAGTTCGGCGTCGACGAGGCCGGAACGCTGTACCTGATCGATGAGGTTCTGACGCCGGATTCGTCACGCTTCTGGCCGGCTGCGCAGTGGCACGCCGGAGAAAACCCGCCGAGCTTCGACAAGCAGTACGTGCGCGACTACCTCGAGACGCTCGACTGGAACAAGACGGCGCCCGGCCCGGAGCTGCCGGACGAGATCGTCGAGCGCACGGCCGCCAAGTATCGCGAGGCCGAGCGGCTTCTGACGTCTGGCTGAGCACGCCAGAGCCATGACCTGGCTGTCGGCCACGCTGCTGCTGTTCCTGGTCATGGACCCGCTCGGCAACGTTCCCTTCTTCCTCGCAGCGCTCGGCCGCGTAGCGGAGCACCGCCGCCAGCGCGTCATCATCCGGGAACTACTGATCGCCTTGGCGGTGCTGGTGGTGTTCCTGTTTCTCGGCCGCTACATCATGCAGGTTCTGGGTCTGACGCAGCCGGCGCTGGGTGTCGCCGGCGGCGTGGTGCTGCTGGTGATCGCCCTGCGCATGGTGTTTCCGTCGCGCGAGCACCCGCTGGAGGAAGCGGTGGACGCCGAGCCCTTCATCGTGCCGCTGGCGATCCCCTACGTGGCGGGACCCTCGACGATCGCCACGGTGCTGCTGCTCATGAGCCGCGAGCCGACCCGCTGGCCGGAGTGGCTGGCTGCGCTGTTCGTCGCGTGGCTGGTCGGTGCGGTCATCCTGCTGGGTGGAAGCTTCCTGCATCGCATGCTCGGGGCGCGTGGGCTGGTTGCGATGGAGCGCCTGATGGGCCTGATCCTCGTGACCGTCGGCGTGCAGATGCTGCTCGACGGCGTGGCCGGATTCCTCGCCTCGCACGGCGCGTGATCGAGGTGTCGGCCTGCTTCGACGTCATGCACTGCACGGGGATCGGTCCCCGTGCCGCCGCTTGCGTCGAAGACTCCGTGACGTCGGGGCCGGCCGTCGTGTAGCGTAGGTGCGATGGGCCTTCGCGGAGGAACGGACATGCAGGTGCGCATCGAGATCGACGTGGAACCGGAGGAGCTGCGGCGCTTCCTGGGGCTGCCGGACGTGAGCGAGCTGCAGAAGGACTTCGTCCACGCGCTGCGCGACAAGGTGGGAACCGCGGCTGGCGACTTCGACGTCGGCTCGTTCCTGCGCGGCAACCTCGACATGCTGCGCAGCTACTACCCGACCATGCAACGGTTGCTCCAGGCCGCGGTCGGCGCCGGGCTGCACGGAGGCGGACACTCAACGACGCAGGAAGGCAAGTCGCGGCCGGCAGCCGGGACGTCGAGGAGCGCGCGCGGCAAGGGCGGCGTGGCGAAGGACTGAGGGCGGTGCGTCAACGCATCGAGGCCTGCCCTCGGTGTGCGGTGTGCTCCTGACGCGCATGAAGAAGGCGCGGAGCGCTGGGCTCCGCGCCTCGGTTCACGTAGGGTGCTGCCGGACGAAGCCGGCGGCTGCTGCGTTGCTCAGGCGTCGACCTTCATCGCCTTCCTGGCATTGGAGGCAGCGCGCTTGGCGGCCTTCGGCGCACTTTGCGTGGCGACCTTGACGCTGTCTGTCGCGTACTGCTCGACGGCCTTGACGCAGTCCTGCGTGGCGTCCTCGGCAACCTTCGAGAGCTCGTCACGCACCTTGGCAAAGGTGCCCCATGCGTTCGTGAACAGCAGGCCGTTCAGGGTTTCGCTGGACGGCAGGTAGCGTGCAGGTTCCGTCAGCACGGCCTGGAAACCGTCGACCGACGCCTTGTCGAAGGCGGATTTCGCGGACGCAAACCACTCGCGGGAGCTGGCCTGCTGCGCGTCGAACAGCGAGCGCGAGTAGTTGACCAGCACATCGTTGGCCTGCTTCACGCCGCCGAGCCAGATGTCGGCGACCTGCTGCTGGCAGTCTGCGAAGCTCTTGGTGCAGGACTGGAGGTTCTCGAAGAAATTGGTGTTCGTCATGTCCATGGTTCGGACTCCCGGAAACGCGGCGATCAGGTTGCGCCGTGGCGTCCTGATGCGGATGACCTGCCTGGAATTCCAGACAGGAAATTCTGCAACGCAGAATATGACGTCATTATACCGGCGGACATAGCGGTGTCAACGCCGTGCACGGCGTGTGTGCAACTGCAGAAGATTAACGCGCTACTCGACGTAGAGCGAGCTGACCGACTCCTCCGCGGAGATGCGGCGGATGGTTTCCGCGAGCATGCCCCCGATGGAAAGCGGGCGGATCTTCGGGCAGTTTGCGGCCGCGGGCGCCAGCGGGATCGAATCCGTGACCACAAGGCTGTCGAGCGGCGAATTCATGACGTTCTCGACCGCTGCGCCGGACAGCACCGGATGGGTCACGTAGGCGACGACCCGCAGCGCCCCCTTGGCCTTGAGCGCCGCGGCCGAGCGGCACAGCGTGCCGGCCGTGTCGACGATGTCGTCGACCATGATGCAGCTGCGCCCGCGGACGTCACCGATGATGTTCATCACCTTGGCCTCGTTCGGGCGCGGCCGACGCTTGTCGATGATCGCGA
Organism: Nevskiaceae bacterium; assembly: GCA_036379455.1. GTDB lineage: Bacteria > Pseudomonadota > Gammaproteobacteria > Nevskiales > Nevskiaceae > SCRT01. The sequence goes on along the minus strand of DASVGQ010000150.1, from coordinate 16,058 downwards.
GGTCGGCGCCGTCGAGCTGCTTGGCGAGCGCCCGCGCGCGCACGACGCCGCCGACGTCGGGCGACACGATCATCTGGGATTCGTAGCGCTGGCGCCAGATGTCCCCGAGCAGCACCGGCGAGGCATACACGTTGTCGACCGGGCAGTCGAAGAAGCCCTGGATCTGGTCGGCGTGGAGGTCGACCGTCAGCACCCGGTCGGCGCCGGTACCGGTGATCGCCTGGGCGACGACCTTGGCGGAGATCGGCACGCGGGCGCTGCGCGTGCGGCGATCCTGGCGGGCGTAGCCGAAGTAGGGCATCACTGCGGTGATGCGTGCCGCGGACGCGCGCCGCAGCGCGTCGATCAGCATCAGCAGTTCCATCACCGAGTCGTTGACCGGCGTGCAGGTCGGCTGGACGATGAAGACGTCGCGGCCACGGACGTTCTCGAGGATCTCGACCTGCACTTCGCCGTCCGAGAACCGGCCGACGTTGGCCTTGCCGAGCGGGCTGTGCAGATGGTGGGCGATGTCGCGTGCCAGCGCCGGGTTGGCATTGCCCGAGAACAGCATCAGTTGGCCGTCGACCATCCGCGTTCCCCGCCTGCTATGGATCTGTGTGCTGTATCCGCACGTCGCGGCGCGCCCGGGACGGCTGCGGCTGTTGCGCTGGGGCGGGTGGATTCGAACCACCGCATGACGGGATCAAAACCCGTTGCCTTACCACTTGGCTACGCCCCATTCGCGCGGCCGATTATAGCGGCGGGCATCACGGCGCCCCGCGGCCCGGCTGCCACGTGTCGATGACGATGCGGAACTGGGTTCGCTGGCCTTCCATGTTCAGCCGGTGCGGCAGCATGTACGGTCCTGCCTGCTGGTAGTCGAGGTACGTGATCCGCCAGCCGGCCTGGTCGAGCGTCAGCAGCTGGCCGTTGCCGTTCAGGCTCAGTTTCGTCGGCGCCGCCGCCGAGGCGGCCGGCGCCGGCAGCCCGCGCGCCCAGTACTGCAGGCCGCGCAGCGGCAGGGTCCAGCCGAAGTGCTCGAGCAGGAAGTGCTCGGGGTCGCTCGTCACGTAGTGCTGATCCCCCGAACGGATGTTCACGACGAAGCGATCGCCGACGATGTCGACGGCGTTGCTGCCGAACGGCCCGGCGAAGTGGACGGCGAAGCGGCCGTTGTCTTCCACCCAGTGCATCGCGCCCGTCACCCCGAAGCTGCCGCTGGCGGCGACCCGTGCGTCGAGGGTGAAGGCGGTCAGAGCAGAGAGCTGCCGTTCGTGCGCCTGCCAACGCTGCGTGAGGGCGGCGCCCGCGGTCGACAGCGGCGTGCCGGTCGGCGCCACCGCGGCGCAGCCGGCCATCAGCAGGCTGGCGGCGAGGAGCGCAAGGCGGCGCGCCGGATGCTTCACGGCGCGAGCCGTTGACGCACCTTCTCGAGGCCGGGATTTCCCGGATTCTGCTCCAGCGCCTGCCGCAGCGTCTCGCGCGCCGCGGCGTGATCACCGGCGGCGTCGAGCACCGTGACCAGATGGGCCGCGATCTCGGGATCGCTGGAGAACGCCTGCGCCTGCCGGAGATAGTCGAGCGCCTGGCGGGAATGGCCCTGCTTGAAGAGCACCCACCCCATGCTGTCGAGCACCGCGGGATCCTCCGGCGTGAGCCGCAGGGCGCGTTCGATGAGCTGCTGCGCCTGCGGCAGCTGCTCAGTCTTGCCGTGCTCGGTCAGCACGAAGCCGAGCGCGTTGAGGTAGCGCGGATCGAGCGGAAATTCCTCGACGAGGCTCTGCAGCGCCTTCTCCGCCTGCTCTGCGTGCCCGGTGCGGTCGTAGGTCAGCGCCCGCTGATACTGCAGATCGGTGTCATCCGGCGCGCGTTCGAGGGTGCGGTCGAGCACCTGCAGCGCCTCCTCGCCCTTGCCCGCCTGCAGCAGCACCTCGCTGTCCGCCGCGATGATGTCGCTGAGGTGGTCCGGGTGACGCTGTGCCAGGTCGATGAGGAGCTCGCGTGCGGCGCCAACCCGGTGCAGCCGGCCCAGGATCAGCGCGTGCTGCAGACCCGCGGGAAGCGCCATGCTGCCGCCGGCCGCTCGCTTGTAGTGCGCGATCGCTATCGCATAGTCGTGCCGGGACTCGGCGGCCCTGCCGAGGAAGTACTGGACTTCGCTGATGTGCTTGACGTCGCTCGCCGGGATGCGTGAGAGCAGGCGCTGGGCGTCCGCCGCGCGGTTGGTGTTGAGATCTGCCTGGCTCAGGAGCAGCAGCGTGTCGACGTCGTCCGGCGTGCGGCCCAGCTGCTGCTGCAGGACCCCGCGCGCGTGCTGCAGGCGTCCGTAGCGCATCAGCAGCTGCGCGTAGCCGAGGCGCAGGTCAGCGCGATCGGCCGCTGGGGTGTCGCGCAGCAGCGTCTCGACGGTGCGGTCAGCGGTCGCAAGCTTGCCTTGCTGCACGAAGGCGGCCGCCAGCAGCATCGTGGTGTTCACGTCGCCCGGGACGAGCTTGAGCGCTTCGCGCGCCTGCGCGATGGCCGTGTCGCTGCGGTACTGCTGCACCGCGAGCAGCGCGGCGGCCGCGTGTGCTTCGGCGAGGTCGGGGTGCAGGGCGACGAGCTGCCGCATCACCGCGTCGGCCACGTCGGCATTGCGCAGCAGTGGCGCCTGTCCGAGGAGGACGGCGATGCCGTGGTAGGTATCTGCCAGATCCGCATCGTCGGCGTCGAGCAGCCGCCGGCCGGCGTCGACGGCGGTGACCTGCTGGCCGCCGCGGACCGCCAGCTCGAGCAGCGCACCGAGGGCGCGTGGATCGTCCGGCTTGAGCTTGACCAGCTCCTTCGTCGCCGACAGGGCGAGCGCGTCGTCGCCCGCGACCGTGGCCAAGGCGGCGGCCTGGGACGCCAGCTGCGGATCGCCGCTCTCGCGCGCCGCGGAGAGCAGCTGCTCTGCGCCCACGCGCGGCTGCTGGCGGCGTGCCGCCATCGTGCCGACGAGGATGTGGTACTCCGCCTGCATCTGCGACGTGTCGAGGCTGCCTGCGGTCGCGCTCACGGGTGCCGTCGAAGGCGTGCGCAGCGTCGCGCAGCCGGCGAGCAGGGCGCCCGCTGACAGCGTGACCGCGAGGGATGCCAGGGAGCGCAGAGTCGGCACAGTAGAGGGTATTCGCGTACGTCGAGCGCGCCATTCTAGCGGCAGCGACCCGTGCTCGCGTGCGGGCATGGCGGGGCCGCGCCCGCAGCGCGTGTGCCCCCGGCGTCGTCGCCATCCTCAGCGGTGTCGCAGGAACCCGGAGCCGACGCCGGCGATGCCTTCAGGCCACCGCGCGTTGCTGCACCGGGTCAGGGTTCGGCAGTATTCGCCCGCAGCCGATATTCGATCCCGCCGTCGATCTGTCGTTCAGCCGCCGGCCGTCGGTGGAGACCGACACGCGGATGGGCGTCAGGCTCAGGGGCGCAGGCTGGATCGGGTTGCCGTCGGGATCGCGTGCGTCGACGTAATCGCCGATCATGACCACCGTCTCCCGCGAGGACGCGGCTGCGTGCCAGCGGAAGCGGCTCGTTCCTTCGTCGGTGCTGATCCCGCTGCCGTCGGCCCGGAACGACAGATCGATCGAGACGTCGTACTCGGTGTTCCTGTCGTGGAAGACCGCCGGGTCACGCGCGTCGTAGGCGTAGATACGGTGGAACTGCAGCGCGCCCGTGTTGCCGGCGTGGGCGACCGACAGGGTTGCGCCGACGCCGAGGATCAACATGCCGGCGACCGGCAGGATATGGCTTGCCATGACCGCTCCCGCGGCCAAGTGGGCCAGCCTACCCGCGCGTCGGCACCGCGCCAAGTGCGCTGCGCGTCCTGCCGGGCGCTTGCCCGCAGCGTGCAGGAGTGCCGCCCGACGCGTCGTCGGGGTGCGGTGCTGTGCATCAGCCGACGCCGGGCGACCCGCCGCCGGTTTCTTGTACCGCCCCGGCCTTTGCAGGAAAATGGTGCGATCAGCTGTGTGGGTCGCATGGCGCGGAATGACGCTGCTTACTCTCGGGATCAGTCACCATACTGCGCCGTTGGCGGTGCGCGAGCGCTTTGCGTTCACGGATGCGGAAGTGCCTGCGGCGCTGCAGCGCTTGCGGGCGCTGCCGGGTGTTGCCGAGGCGGCGATCCTGTCGACCTGCAACCGGACGGAGATCACGACGGTTGCCGAGCCCGACGAGCATGACCGCCTGATGGAGTGGTGGCGCCGCGAGCGCGTGCCGGGCAGCGGGCCGGCGCCGGACGAGTGGCGCAAGCGGGTGTACACCCACGTCGACCTCGCCAGCGTCCAGCACAACCTGCGCGTCGCCAGCGGGCTCGATTCGATGGTGCTGGGCGAGCCGCAGATCCTCGGCCAGATGAAGCGCAGCTATGAACACGCCGTGGACGTGCACGCGCTCGGCCCGGTGCTGGAGCGCTTCTACCAGCACAGCTTCGCGGTCGCCAAGCTGGTCCGCAGCCGCACACAGATTGGCGCCAATCCGGTCAGCGTGGCCTATGCGGCGGTGCAGCTGGCGGCGCGGATCTTCGCGGACTTTCGCAGCCAGACGGCGCTCATCGTCGGCGCCGGCGAGACCGCGACGCTGCTCGCGCGGCACCTGCGCAAGCACGACATCGGGCGCCTCGTGATCGCCAACCGCAGCCTCGAGCACGCGCGGCGGCTGGCGCTGGAACTCGGCGGCCTTGCCGCCCCCCTCAACGATTTGATGATGCATCTCGCGGACGCCGATCTGGTGGTGACCAGCACCGGCGGGCGCGGGACGCTGCTGTCGCGTGACATGGTGCAGCAGGCGGTCCGCAAGCGCCGCCGCAAGCCGGTGCTGATGGTGGACCTCGCGGTGCCGCGCGACATCGACCCCGCGGTGGCGCAGATGGAAGACGTCTACCTGTACGGGCTGGACGACCTCCGCGCGGTCATCGAGGCCAACCAGCACGCGCGTGAAGCGGCCGCGCGGCAGGGCGAGGCGATCATCGACGCGCACGCCCAGGAATTCATGCATTGGCTGGACAGCCGTGAGGCCTCCGGCACGATCCGGGCGCTGCGGGCGGCGGCTCGCGGTCACCGCGACGTGGTGCTGGCGCGCGCGCGCCAGCGGCTGGCGGCTGGGCATCCGCCGGAAGAGGTGCTGAGCTACCTCGCCGAGACGCTGACGAATCGACTGATGCATGCGCCTTCGCAGGCGCTGCGCGGCGCGGATACGGTCGAGCAGGCGCTGCTGCTCAGCGCCGCGCACCGGCTCTTCGATCTGACCGACGACGACGGCTGAAGGGGTGGCCGGCCGGGTCATCCGCGCGGGCAGGCGACCATGAGGGAGAGCCTGCAGGGCGAGCTGGCCCGGATCGCCGAGCGCTGCGGCGAGCTCGCGGAGGAGCTTGCGACCTTCGATGCGTCGGCGGATCCAGACGCATTTCGTCGATTGTCGCAGGAGTACGGCCGGCTGCAGCCGGTCGCGGCGCGCTACGCAGCGTGGCAGTCCGCCGTGCGCGAAGTTTCCGATCTCGTCGAGATGCAGGCGTCGGCAGACGGCGAGCTGCGGGCGCTGGCGGACGACGAACGCGGCGTCGCCGAGGCGCGCGTGGAGGCGCTCGAGCGGCAGCTGCAGGAGGACCTGGTGCCGCGCGACCCGCTCGACGACGCCGACGTCTTTCTCGAGATTCGCGCGGGCACCGGCGGTGAGGAAGCGGCGCTGTTCGCCGGCGACCTGCTGCGCATGTACAGCCACTACGCGGAACGCCGCGGATGGAAGGTGGAGCTGGTGTCGTGCAGCGACAGCGAGCGCGGCGGCTACCACGAAGTCATTGCGCGCGTGGGCGGGCAGGACGTCTATTCGTCGCTGCGCTTCGAATCCGGCGTGCATCGCGTGCAGCGCGTCCCGGTCACGGAGGCGCAGGGCCGCATCCATACCAGCGCGGCGACGGTGGCCGTGCTGCCGGACGTCGCCGTCGCGGAAAGCGTGGACATCAACCCGGCGGATCTGCGCATCGACACCTACCGGTCGTCCGGCGCTGGCGGCCAGCACGTCAACAAGACCGATTCGGCGATCCGCATCACGCACCTGCCGACGGGCATCGTCGTCGAATGCCAGGACGAGCGTTCCCAGCACCGCAACCGCGCGCGGGCGATGAGCCTGCTGGCGGCGCGTCTGCTGGATCGCGAGCGCACGCAGCAACGGCAAGCGACGGCGGCGGAGCGACGGAAGATGGTGGGCAGCGGCGACCGCTCGGAGCGCATCCGCACCTACAACTTCCCGCAGGGACGCGTCACGGACCACCGCATCAACCTGACGCTCTACCAGCTGGATCGAGTCATCGACGGCGACCTGGAGTTGCTCATCGGGCCGCTGCGCGCCGAGCACCGGGCGCGGCAGCTGGCCGAGCGGGGCACCTGATGGTGACTGCGGAGCTGGCCGAGCGCCTGACGCGGCAGGCATGGCTGCGGCGCGCGGCGCGGGCACTGCACGGCGTGTCGAGCAGCCCGGGCCTCGATGCCGAGGTAATTCTCGGCGCGATCCTGGAGCTGACGCGCACGCGCCTGCTGTGCGACGAGCGGCGAGCGCTGGAGACGGCAGAGCAGGTGGCGGCGGATGCGCTGCTCGCGCGCCGCGTCACCGGCGAACCGATCGCGTATCTGCTGGGTGAGCAGGAATTCTGGTCGCTGTCGCTGCGCGTGACGCCGGCGGTGCTCGTGCCGCGCCCGGAAACAGAAGGCGTGGTGGAGCGCGGCCTGCGCTGTATCGCCGGACAAACCCGGCCACGGATCCTCGATCTGGGCACCGGCAGTGGCGCCATTGCGCTGGCGCTGGCCCGCGAGCGTCCGGACGCGGCGGTGGTCGGGGCGGATGTCAGCGCGGCGGCGGTCGCGGTGGCGCGGGAGAACTCCGCGCGGCTCGGGCTTGCCGTCAGTTTTGTCGTCGGCAGCTGGTATGCGCCGCTGCGAGACGGGGATCGCTTCGATCTGGTCGTGTCCAACCCGCCCTACGTGGCGGAAGGCGATCCGCTGCTGGAAACGGGCGTCGCGCGCCACGAGCCGCCGCTCGCGCTCTACGGCGGCAACGACGGCATGGATGCGCTGCGCGCCGTCGTGGCGGGCGCACCGACGCGCCTCGCGCCAGGCGGCTGGCTGGTCGCGGAGCACGGCGCGAGGCAGGGTGTGAAGGCCTGCGCGCTGCTGCGCGGGGCCGGGTTCATCGACGTGGCGGACGACGCGGATTTGGCGGGCCTGCCGCGCGTTGCCTACGGCAGATTGCCCGGGCGCCGTGATTGACCGCCGGGCCGGCGATGGCACGCGTGCGCGCCGGCACCGCCCGGCGATCGCTTGAATGCCGCGCACCCGTGTGCTGCTCGAGCCGGGGTGGGTGCTCGCCACGCGCAGCTACCGCGAGTCGAGCCGCCTGCTCGAGGTGCTGACACGATCCCGTGGCCGCGTCGGGATCGTCGCGCGCGGCGTCAGCCGGCCACGCTCCCACTGGCGCGGCCTGCTGGAAGCCTTCCAGCCGCTGGCGCTGTCGTGGGTGGTGAGCGGCGAGCTCGGCACGCTCACCGCAGCGGAAGCGCTGGCGCCCGCCGTGCCGCTGGCAGGTGAGCGGATCTTCCTCGGCTGGTACCTCAACGAGCTGCTCCTGCGGCTGCTGGCGCGCAACGACCCGCAGCCGCGTATCCATGCGGCCTATGGCGAGACGCTGCCGCGGCTCGTCGGATCCGGAACCGGATCCGCCGTCGCCGCGGCGCTGCGCGGCTTCGAGGTCGAGCTGCTGGCAGCGCTCGGCTACGGCCTGCCGCTGCCGGACGGCCTGGACCCGCGCGCGCGCTACGCATGGGATCCGGAGCAGGGGCCCGCGCCTGCGGACGGTGAAGGGGGCTTCTCCGGCGCCGCCCTCGTCGCGCTGCGCGAAGGCCGCTACGACGAGCCTGCGACGCGGCGCGAGGTGCAGGCATTGCTGCGCATGGCGATCGATCGTCAGCTCGCGGGGCGCGAGCTGAAGTCCCGGCGGCTGTTGCGCGCGGTGCGCGCCGGCCGCGGTGGAACGTGAATAGGTCGCCGTGCGGGTACGGACCGATGCAGCGGCCACGCGCGCCCCGGTGTGATCCACGCGGAGATCCGCCGGCGTGGCATAACCTGAGCGCCGCATCGTGCGGCGCCTCGCCGCCTTGAGGAGCAGTGATGTCGATTCGTCTGGGCGTCAACGTGGATCACGTCGCCACCTTGCGGCAGGCGCGCGGCACGGACTATCCCGATCCGGTCGCCGCGGCGCGGGAGTGCGCGCAGGGCGGTGCCGATGGCATCACCATCCATCTGCGCGAGGACCGACGCCATATCCAGGACGAGGATCTGCGGCGGATGCTGCGCGAACAGTCGCTGCCGGTGAACCTGGAGATGGCGGCGACCGACGAGATCGTCGCCCTGGCCTGCGCGCAGCGGCCAGCCTGCGTGTGCCTCGTGCCGGAGCGCCGTCAGGAGCTGACGACCGAAGGGGGTCTCGATGTCGCGCTGCATGCGCGGCAGGTGCGGGACGCGTGCCGACGGTTGGCGAACGCCGGCATCGCCGTGTCGCTGTTCATCGACCCCGAAGCGCGGCAGCTCGAAGCCACGCTGGCCTGCGGCGCCCCGCACGTGGAGATCCATACCGGGCGTTACGCGAACCTGCCGTCCGGGGTAGAGCGCAAACCGGAGCTCGCGCGCATCGCCGGCTTCGCGCGCGATGCGGCGGGCGCCGGGCTCGAGGTTCACGCCGGACACGGCTTGACGCTCGACAACGTCGCGCCGATCGCGGCGATTCCGGAGGTCGTCGAGCTCAACATCGGGCACAGCCTGGTCGCGCGCGCCCTGTTCGTCGGCCTGCGTCGTGCGGTGGAGGAGATGCGACGCGCCATGCAGGGCGCGCGATCCTGATGCCTGCGGCAGCGTCCGCGATCTACGGTGTCGGCGCCGACCTGCTGCGGGTGGAGCGCGGCCAGCGGCTGTGGGAACGCTACGGCGAGCGCGCCGCGCGCAAGCTGCTGCACCCGGTCGAGCACCGGCTGCTCGTGGCCGGGCGCGACCCCGGCCGGCTGCTGGCGCGCTCCTTCGCGGTCAAGGAAGCCTTCGTGAAGGCCCTTGGCACCGGCTTTGCCGGCATCGGGATCGACTTCAACGAAGTGGGCGCGGCGCGCGGCCCCGACGGCCAGCCGCGGCTGGCCTATTCGAAGCGCCTCGCCGCGCGGCTTGCCGCGCGCGGTGTCGGCGCGGGACATGTGTCGATCAGCGACGAAGGCGGGCTCGTGATCGCGTTCGTCGTGCTGGAGCGGGCCCCGGATGGCGATGCGCTAAGCTAGTTCGAGCACGCGGCGGGGCAGTTGATCCGCGACAACAAGGGCTGCAGGAACCAAGCAAAATGGATTACAAGACGGCGGCGCTGACAATCGGCCAGACTCCCTTGATCCGGGTCAGCCATCTTCCGGGGATCGGCGACAACACGCTGCTGCTCAAGCTGGAAGGCAACAATCCGGCGGGCTCGGTCAAGGACCGGCCGGCGCTGTGGATGATCCGCGGAGCCCAGCAGCGCGGCGAGATCAAGCCGGGCGACACGCTCATCGAGCCCACCTCGGGAAACACCGGCATCGCGCTGGCCATGGCCTCGGCGCTCATGGGCTACCACATGGTCCTGATCATGCCGTCGCACCTGTCGATTGAACGCCGGGCGGCGATGAAGGCCTACGGCGCGGACGTCGTCCTCGTCACCAAGGAGCAGGGCGGCATGCCCTACGCGCGCGACCTCGCCAAGCAGATGCAGCGTGAGGGCAAGGGCGTCGTGCTTGACCAGTTCAACAATCCCGACAATCCGCGCGCCCACTACGAGACGACCGGCCCGGAGATCTGGGAAGCCACGCGCGGGACGGTGACGCACTTCGTCTCGGCGATGGGCACCACCGGCACCATCATGGGGTGCTCGCGCTACCTCAAGGAGCGCAACCCGAAGGTGCAGGTGGTCGGCGTCCAGCCGGACGGCGAATCTTCCATCCCGGGCATCCGGAAATGGCCAAAGGAATACCTGCCGGGATTCTTCGAGCCGCAGCGCATCGATCGCTTCGTCAACGTCACTGCACAGGCGGCGGAGGACACGATGCGCCTGGCGGGGAAGGTCGAGGGCGTGTTCTGCGGCCCGTCGTCGGGCGGCGCCCTGTGGGCCGCGCTGCAGATCTGCCGGGAGCTGCGCGGCGCGACGATCGTGAGCATCGTCTGCGACCGCGGCGACCGCTATATCTCCACCGGGGTGTTCCCTGCCTGAGCGGCGGGCGGCGCGGGTCGCCGCGCGACGCTGGCGGCCGAGCGCGCTGCTGATTTTCTCGATGCTCTGGCCGCTGCTGCTGCTGGCCGCAGCGGCGCTGCATCCCTCGTGGTGGCTGTGGCTGCTGATCGCCTTCGCGGTGAACCATCTGCTGCTGGCGGCCGCCGGCTGCTGGCCGCGCTGCCGCTGGCTCGGGCCGAACGTCACCCGGCTGCCGGCTGCGGCCGCGCGCCGCGGCGAGGTTGCGATCACTTTCGACGACGGGCCTGATCCCGTGCTCACGCCGTGGGTGCTTGACTGCCTCGCGCGCCACGGCGCGCATGCCACCTTCTTCGTGCGCGCCGATCGCGCGGCGGCGGCGCCCGAGCTGATCCGCGAGATGCTGCGGCTCGGCCACGACGTGCAGAATCACAGCTGGCGCCACGGAGCGGCGTTCGCCCTGTACGGCTGGCGGCGACTCGGCCGCGAGCTCCAGCGGTCGCAGGAAATTCTGGGCACGGTGTGCGGCCGCCCGCCGTCCTTCTTCCGCGCACCGGCGGGCGTGCGCAGTCCGTTGCTGGAGCCGCGCCTGGCCGGCGCGGGGTTGCGGCTCGTCAGCTGGACGCGGCGCGGCTTCGACACGGTGGATCCGGACGCCCCGCGGGTGCTTCGGCGCCTCGAGCGGCATCTGGCGCCGGGCGACATCCTCCTGCTGCACGATGGACGCGGTCGAGGCTGCCACGGGGTGCCACTGCGGGACGTGTTGCCGCAACTGCTTGCGCGAGTCGCGGCGCGCGGCCTGATGACCGTCACCCTGAGCGCGGCGTGGAGCCCGGCAAAGCGTGATGCGGCGGTAAGTGGCAAGGCGCTTCGGGTGCGCTGGGCAGCCGCGGCCCGCCACGCCATGCGCTGAGGAGCTGCGTGCGCATGTCACACCGACGTCGGCCTCGCCGTCCGGTGCCCGTCATCGACGGGCCGGTCACCGTCGAGGATCTGGCGCAGGACGGGCGCGGGGTGGCGCGCGTCGGAGGCAAGGTGCTGTTCGTCGCCGGGGCGCTGCCGGGCGAGCGCGTGCGGGTCCGCGTGCTGCGCGCGCATCGGGAGTTCAATGAAGCCGAGACAACGTCCATCGAGCTCGCCTCGCCGGATCGCGTCGCACCGGCGTGCCCGCACTTCGGCGTCTGCGGCGGCTGCGCGCTGCAACATCTCGCCCCGGCGGCGCAGGTCGCGTTCAAGCAGAAGCAGCTGGTCGATGCGCTGGCGCGCATCGGCAATGTCCGGGCCGATGAAATCGCGGCGCCGGTCACGGGCCCGGTCTGGCACTACCGGCGGCGCGCGCGCCTCGGCGTGCGGTGGGTCTACAAGAAGGAGCGCGCGTTGGTGGGCTTCCGCGAGCGCGACGCGCCGAAGATCGCCATCCTGACGCGCTGCGACACGCTCGACGAACGGGTGGGCCTGCGGCTTGAGGCGCTGTCCGCACTGGTCGGCGGGCTGTCGATCCGCGAACGTATTCCGCAGATCGAGGTGGCCGCGGCGGAGAGCCACGTCGCGCTCGTGTGGCGCGTGCTGGCTCCGCCCACCGCCGAGGATCGCGCGGCGCTGTCGGCGTTTGCCGGACGCGAGGGCTTCGCCTTCTACCTGCAGTCCGGCGGCGCGGACAGCCTCGAGGCCTTGCCGCCGCTGCGCCCGCCGCTCAGCTATTCGCCCGACGGCAGCGCCATCCGCCTGCGCTTCGCACCGCTCGATTTCGTGCAGGTGAACGTGGCGGTGAGCCAGCAGATGGTGCGTCAGGCGCTGGCGTGGCTCGCGCCGGAGCCGGGTGCTCCGCTCCTCGAGCTGTTCAGTGGCATCGGGAATTTTAGCCTGCCGCTCGCCGCAGCCGGCGCGCACGTCACCGCGGTCGAGGGCGAAGCCGCGCTGGTGGAGCGTGCCCGCGCGAACGCGCGGACGAACGGGCTGGAAATTCGTTTCGAGCGCGCCGATCTGTTCGCTCCGGCGGCTTCGGCGCCGTGGCTCGATGCGGCGTCCGGCGGCGTTCTGCTCGATCCGCCGCGCGCGGGGGCGCAGGAAATCCTGTCGCAGGTCGCGGAGCGCGCGCCGCCGCGCATCCTCTATGTGTCCTGCCATCCGGGCACGCTGGCGCGCGATGCCGGCACGCTGGTGCGCGTGCACGGCTACCATCTGCGCCGCGCCGGTGTGCTGGACATGTTCCCGCACACGGCGCACGTCGAGTCCATGGCCCTGTTCGAGCGCTGATGGCAATCGAGATCGAACGCAAGTTCCTGGTGCACGGGGACGGCTGGCGCGCCGCCATCGAGCGCAGTCGGCGCATGGCGCAGGGTTACCTCCACGCGCCGGGCGGCACGGCCTCCGTACGCGTGCGGGTGGACGAGCGGGAGGGCCGCCTGAACATCAAGGCGGCGGTAGTCGGCGCCGCGCGCGCCGAGTACGACTACCCGATGCCGCGTGCCGACGCGCAGGAGATCCTCGATACGCTGTGCGTTGGACGCGTCGACAAGACGCGCCACTACGTCCATCACCGCGGGCATCTGTGGGAGATCGATGAGTTCTCGGGCGCCAGCGCGGGGCTGGTGGTCGCCGAGATCGAGCTTCAGGCGGCGGATGAGGATTTCGCGCGGCCGGCATGGCTGGGGCAGGAAGTCACCGACGACGTGCGCTATTACAATCACGCGCTCGCTGTACTCCCCTGGCGTCGCTGGCCGGGGAATCGCGACCGTTTCAACGAGGCGATGCCCGCTTCCCGATGACGAAGACGATGGGTCCACTGATGGTGGATGTCGCCGGTCCGCGCCTGACGGCGGAGGACCGCGAAGTGCTGCGCCATCCGCTCGTGGGCGGCGTGATCCTCTTTGCGCGCAACTACACGGACGCCGCCCAGCTTCACGCGCTGTGCGGCGAGCTGGCCGCCCTGAGGCAGCCGCGACTGTTGATTGCGGTGGACCACGAGGGCGGTCGAGTGCAGCGCTTCCGCGTCGGTTTCACGCGCATACCGGCCATGGGAACGCTCGACGCGCTGTACGCGGACTCGCCGGAGCGTGCGCGCGTCCAGGCACGGGAGTACGGCGAGACGATCGGGCGCGAGCTGGCGGCGGCCGGCATCGATCTGTGCTTTGCGCCGGTGCTGGACTGCGAGACGGGCGTCAGCCGCATCATCGGCGACCGCGCCTTCAGCGGCGATCCACAGCGCGTGATTGCGCTGGCGCGCGCCTTCCGAGCCGGCCTGCGCGAGTGCGGCATGGCAGCCACCGGCAAGCACTTTCCCGGACACGGAGCCGTGGCAGCCGACTCGCACGTGGAGTTACCGGTGGACCGGCGCAGCGAGGCCGAGATCGACGCCCGCGACCTGCTGCCGTTCCGTGCGCTCATCGATGACGGCATCGAATCGGTGATGACCGCGCACGTGCGCTATCCGGCGGTCGACGAGCTGCCGGCCTCTTTGTCACGACGCTGGTCGCACGACGTGCTGCGCGAGGATCTGCGTTTCACCGGCGCGCTGTTCTGCGACGACCTCAGCATGGGCGGTGCGAAGGCGATGGGCGATCTCGACGCTCGCGCGCGCCTCGCGCTGGACGCTGGCGCCGACATGCTGCCGGTGTGCAACGACCGGGCCGGCGTGGAAGGTCTGCTCGACGCGCTGGGCGGGTACACCGCGGCGCCGGAATCCAGCGCGCGGCTGCAGCGACTGTATCGGCGCAATCCCGACTGATGGCGTGCGCGGAGAAGCTGCCGGTGGCTGCTCCCGGCGCGGAAGACATGCGGGCGGTGCTCGCCGCGGCCGACTGCCTGTTCGACGTGCCCACCGTCCAGGCAGCTTACGACGCGCTGGCGAAACAGCTGGCGGCGCATTACGAGGCGTTGGACCCGCTGGTGCTCATCCTCATGGTCGGCGGCTTTGTTGCGGGCGCCGAGCTGCTGGCGCGCATGCGCTTCCCGCTGCAGGTCGGTTACCTGCACGCGACGCGCTACCACGACCGGATCCGTGGATCGGAGGTGGTGTGGAAGCGGCGCCCGGAGGCCGCCGTGGCCGGGCGGCACGTGCTGGTGATCGACGACATCCTCGATGAGGGAGCCACGCTCGTGGAGGTGCGGCGCGCGCTGCTCCAGGAGCATCCGACGAGCCTGCGCATCGCGGTGCTGGCCGACAAGCTGCACGCCCGGCGCGTCGACGGCGCGCACGCGGAATATGTCGGGCTGCACCTCCCGGACCGCTACGTCTTCGGCTGCGGAATGGACTATCGCGGCTACTGGCGCCAGCTGCGGGCGATCTACGCGGTCGCGGGCCTGTGAGCGCTGCCGTCGCCACGCTCGCCGTGATCGGTGGGACCGGTATGGATCGCTGGCCCAGCCTGAAGCCGGAGCGCGAGCTCACGCTGGATACCGACTACGGCGCGCCGTCGGCGCCGTTGCTGCTTGGCCGGGTGCAAGGCGTGCCGGTGCTCTTCCTCGCACGTCACGGGCGCGCCCACGAGCTGGCGCCCCATCGCATCAACTACCGCGCCAACCTGAAGGCGCTCGCGAACTGCGGCGTGCATACGGTGATCGCGATCTCCGCGGTCGGCGGCATCGCGCGCTGGCTGGCGCCGGGGAGCCTCTGCGTTCCCTCGGACCTCGTGGATTACACGTGGGGCCGCGCGCACAGCTTCTACTCGGGCGGTGGAGCGCAAGCGCCCGACAGAGGGCTGCGCCACATCGAGTTCACGGAGCCCTACGCGGCGCGCGTGCGGCGCGAGCTGCTGCGCGCGGCGTCGACGCGTGACATGGACGTGACGGACGGCGGCGTGATGGGCGTGACGCAGGGTCCACGGCTCGAGACCGCCGCGGAGATCCGGCGGCTGCAGCGCGACGGCTGCGACATGGTGGGCATGACGGGTATGCCCGAAGCCGCACTTGCGGCCGAGCTGGGAATGGAATATGCCTGCCTCGCCCTGAGCGTGAACTGGGCGGCGGGCCTTGCGGATGGCCCCATCCACGATCAGATCGATACGGTGCTGGCGCGCTGCATGGCGCGCGCCGACGCCATCCTTGCGGCGGCGCTGCCGGCGCTGCGCGCGCAGGATGCCCGCCGCGACGGCGACTGAGCTTCGCGCGGACCGGAAAGCGCTTCCCGCACATCGTTCATGCGGTATGTATACAAGAATGTCTAGCAATTTGATTACAAGGTGGATTACCTTATCCGTCGCAGGTTGCCTTTGATGGGGGCACGGGCCGTGCGGCGAGCTGGGGCGTGGCATTCTTGCGCGATCCTCGGGTGTCTGGCGGGGATTGCGGCATTCGCGGGTACGACCGCCGTTGCGGCGGCCGATCCCACCGCTGCGGCCGGGACCTCGGCCGCGCCGCAGGCGGCGTCGGCGGCCATATCGGCGCCGGCGCCCGATGGCCTGCTCCTGACCAGCGTGAACGGCTCGGTGGTGTCTCTGCGGGCGGGCCAGCGCACCGTGCTGCAGGCCGGGGCCTTGCTGCACCCGGGGGACGATCTGGTCGTCGGCGAGCGTGGGCAGGCGACGGCGGGCATCGCGGGTCGTGGCGAGCTGGCAGCGGGCAGCGGCGCGCGCTTCGCGGTGGAAGCGCTGCCGGCGCCGGCGAAGCCCCATGAGCCGACGGTCCTCACGCTGCTGGGCGGCGGGGTTCATATCGTCTGGCGCGGGACGGTGAATCCGACCTCCGGCATCCCGCGGTCGCTGTACGTCTACGCGGGGGGCGAGCGTCTCGCGCTCCAGCCGGGTGAATATTTCCTGCGCCACGCCGCGGGCACGTCGGTAGTCGACCTGTGTGTGGCGGCGGGCGGCGTCACCTGGCAGGCCATC
>DASVGQ010000149.1:0-11630 GCA_036379455.1 Nevskiaceae bacterium | reverse complement strand
GACACGCTCGCCAAGGTGAGCGACGACTATGCGCGCCGCTACAGTTTCAACACCGCCATCGCGGCCTGCATGGAACTGTCGAATCTGCTGCAGCGCTGGACCGACACCAGCCCGCAGGGGCGCGCAGTGCTGCAGGAGGCGTTGGACGTGCTGGTGGCGGTGCTTGCGCCGATCGTGCCGCACGTCTCGCACGTGCTGTGGCACACGCTGGGCCACGCCGGTGCCGTCATCGATGCGCCGTGGCCGACGCTCGATCAGCGCGCGCGCGAGGCGCAGATGATCACCGTGGTCGTGCAGGTCAACGGCAAGCTGCGTGGGCGGCTGGAGCTGCCCGCGATGGTGGGCGAGAGGGAGGCCGCGGCCGCAGCGCTGGCGGATCCCGGCGTCGCCCGCTACACCGAAGGACGCGTGGTGCGCAAGACCGTCTACGTTCCAGGACGGGTGCTCAACCTCGTCGTCTGAGGCGCGCGGCGCCGTGCATAATGCGCCGATGCACCGGCTCCTTCGTCGCACGTGGTGGATCGCCCTCGCGGGCAGCGCGCTGCTGCTCTCGGGCTGCGGCTTCCAGCTCGCCGGACAACAGTCGCTGCCGCCGGAATTGCGGTTGGTATACGTGGACCTCGAGGATCCCTACAGCGTGGAAGCGCCGCCGCTGCTGGCGGCGTTGACGCGCCGCATCACCCGCAGCGGCGGCACCGTCGTGGCGAGCCTGCCGCAGGCGCATTCGGTGCTGCGACTGTCGAATCTGAACGTGAGCACCGAGGTGGCGGCCATCGGGCCCGACGGGCGCGCGCTGGAGTACCGCCTGGTCACTTCCGTGAACTATTCGCTCGCGGTCCGCGGCAAACCGGTGACGCCGGTCGAGACGCAGACCGTGTCGAGCGACTACAGCTTCAACGCGCAGCAGATCCTCGCGAAGGAAGAGGAGCAGCAGCGCCTCGAGGGCTACACGCAGGACGAGCTGGCGCAGCTGATCCTGCTGCGCGTGAGTGCCGCGCTGCGCCAATCGGCAACCACGCGAAGCGTCGCGCCGTCCACCTGAAGCGGGGCTGGCCACGCGACGGCGCTCCGTTATACTCGCGGCTTGATCCAAGTCAGTTCGTTCGTACGACGCGTCTGCTCCGGTAGTCGTCTGGTGCTGCGGCCGGCCCAGAATCCGGAGGTCGTCTGCGCATGTTCCGTCGCGCGTCGCTGCTTGCCGTTGTGGTGGTGTCCCTGGTGCCGATCTCGGCTGGCGCGCAGGATCTGACATCGGCGTTCGCGGTGCCGACCGCGCCGAGCAAGAAGGCGACGCCGTGGGCGGCGACCGCGACGCTCGGCTATCTCAGCACGCACGGCAACACCAACAGCACCAGCGCCAACTTCAAGGGAGCGCTGGGGCACAACTGGGACGAGTGGGCGAACGTGCTGCGCGGACAGGCGAACTACGCGAGCGACAATCACGCGGTCAGCGCGCAGAGCTGGGAAGTCGGCGATCAGCTGCGCCGGGCGCTGTCGGAGCGCGAATACCTGTTTGGCTTCGTCGACTATCTCAACGACCGCTTCGCGGGCGTCAACGAGCGCATCTCGGAGGCGGTCGGCTACGGGCGGCGCGTGTTCGAATCTCCGCGACAGGAGCTGGATCTCGACGGCGGCGTCGGCCTCAACCAGCAGCGCGAGTTCGGCCAGGACCAGTTCGTGACGCAGCCGATGGCGGTGTTCGGCGGCGCGTATCGCTTCCGGATCAGCGATCACGCGCAGTTCATCCAGACCGTGCTGGTGGAGGCGGGCACGAAGAACACCTATATCAACCCGGTCTCCGAGCTGAAGCTGACGATCATCGGCAACCTGTTTGCCACCCTGGACTACGAGTTGCGCTACAACACCTCGGTTCCCGAGGGGTCGGTCCATACTGACACCATCCAGACCGTCAACATCGGGTATTCCTTTGGCAAGTTCTGAGCCGGTGACGCCCTATTACCAGCGCCACATGTTCTTCTGCTGCAACCAGCGCACCAACGGGCGCGAGTGCTGCGCCGACAAGGGTGCCGACGCGCTGCGCGCCTACTGCAAGCAGCGCGTGCGGCAGCTGGGCCTCAACGGCCGCGGCAAGGTGCGAGTGAACAAGGCGGGGTGCATGGACCGCTGTTCCGAAGGTCCGACGCTCGTCGTCTATCCCGAGGGCGTGTGGTATTCCTATCACAGCCGGGCGGATATCGACGAGATCATCGAGTCGCACCTGCTGCACGGCGTGCCGGTCGAGCGCCTGCGGATCTGACGGCGAGCCTGGCTGCCTACGACGCAGCGATCAGCTTCGACTGCCCGGCGGTGAGCCATACGAGGATGTCGTAGTAGCTGCGGACGTTGTCGACAAAGCGCACGGCCTGGTTGCCGGGCGCGTAGCCGTAGCGCGTCTGGTCGAACCACTTCTCCTGAGTGAGCAGCGGCAGCGCCCGCTTCACGTCGTTCCAGCGGTCCGGGTTGCCGTCGCGCTTCTGGACGATGCCGCGTGCGTCGAGCAGGTGACCGAGCCCCATGTTCCACGCGGCTAATGCCATCCACGTGCGGTCGGGCTGCGGCACACTGGCCGGGATGCTGTCGAGCATCATCGCGAAATAACGCGCGCCGCCGTGGATGGCGTGGCCCGGGTGCTCGCGGTCGGCGACGTTGACGCGCTGCGCGGTCGGCAGCGTCAGCATCATCAGCCCACGCACGCCGGTCGGGCTGACGGCCGACGGATCCCAGTGCGATTCCTGGTAACCGATGGCGGCGAGCAGCCGCCAGTCCATGCCGTTCTTCTTCGCCGCGGAGATGAACATCTGCCGGTATTCCGGAAGCAGGGTGTCGTAGTCGCTCGTGAACTGCGTGATGTCGAGTGAATCGAGCGAGCTGCGGTTGGTGAAGTAGGCGCTGCGCAGTTTGTCGAGCGTGGCTCCGAGCTGGGTGAAGAAGCGATCGATGGCGGAGTTCAGCGACGTGTCCTCGCTGCGCCTTGTCGCCCAGACGACGGCCTGCGGTGCGGTCAGCTGCAACGATCCGACCAACCCGGGATAGAAGCGCTGGTTGAGCGCGACGAGATCCGAGTCGCTCACGGTATAGGCGAGCGTGCCCTGCGCCACGCGGTAGAGCAGGTCCTCGGCGCCGAGGCTGTGGCTGACGGTCCATTGCAGGTCGGGGAGCCGCTGGCGGACCGCCGTGAGCGCGGCCTCTGCCGCGCTGCGTGCCGGTACCTCCAGAGTCCCCTGCAGCGCTGCGAGATCCTTCGGGACCGGCGCGGCACTTGACACGAGCTGCTGCGTGACCTGCTGCAGCGGCGCCGACAGCCACATGACGCCGGCGAGTCTCCGAGTTGCCACCACGCCTGCCGCAAGGTCCGCCTGTCCGCGTTCCACCGCGCGGAGCGCCGCGGCTTCGGTTGGTACGTACTTGACCACCAGCTGCACATCGAGCGCGTCCGCGAAGCGCTCCAGCACTTCACACTGGAAGCCGAGCGGCAGCTCGGGGCCGACGTAGCAGGTCGTCGGGGAGTTGGTGCTCGCAACCCGCAGCACGCCGCGCAGCTGGATCCACTCGAGCGTCGTGGGCCGCGGCGAGCAAGTGGAGATCGCGAGCAGGCAGACGGCAAGCGTCGTCGCCAGCGCGAGTCTCCGCGGCGAGACGCGGTACCAGCGGTGGCGCATGGCGGCCACGGCCTCAGGCAGAGGGATTCGTTGCGAATCGCAACGCGCAGCTGTGGGGCTTGCCTTTCATCTCCCGTGGGCATCTGCCCGCAGCACGCGTCAGCGCGCGCCGGCAGCGGTGCGTATGTGCGGCCATGATACGGAGCGGGCCGGCGCGGCGTCGCGTGACGGGCGGCGAAAAAGCGTGGACGCCCTGCTAAACTTCCGCGCGACGGAGAGGTGGCAGAGCGGTTGAATGTACCTGACTCGAAATCAGGCGTACGCGTAAGCGTACCGTGGGTTCGAATCCCACCCTCTCCGCCATTTCAACGATTAATACAACAGGTCGTGTGCGAGGCGCGCTGATGCCCGACAAGCCGCGCGGCGGTGCGGCAGGTCATGGCATCCGGTGCACGACGATCGATGCCGATCTCCGGTTATCGCGTTGCGCATGCCGGTGACGCCCCGGCGCTGCAGATTTTGCGCCGGCCTATGCGTTCCTGCCGACACGGTGCGCTTGGCCGTCGTGACGCGCGCTCGGGGATAGTGTCGATCTGATCACCTGCACGCTCAGGCTCAAGAGCTGTAGCGCACGCGGTGGGCGGGCGAACCGCCAGCCCGGGCGGTGAGTGGCAGGCCGTTGTGGGGGTAATAGCGCGCCGCATATCCCTCGATGCCGGCGAGCAGCCGGCGCGCGTAATCCTCTTCGTATGCCGGGCTGGCGAGCAGCCGCTCTTCGCGGGGGTTGGTGATGAAGTCGGTCTCGACCAGTACGGAAGGGATCGTCGGCGAGCGCAGCACGACGAAGTTCGCGCGCTGGGTGTGCGGCTGCCACAGCGGGCTGAGCGTGGCGATGTGAGTAAGCAGGTCGTGCGCGAGCTCGAAGCTCGCATCGATCGACGCCGACTGGGAGATGCTGACGAGCGTAGCGGCGAGATCGCGCGAGTCGTGCCGCAGGTGCAGCCCGCCGGTGGCACCGGCGGCGTTCTCGCGGTTGGCCACCAGCTGCGCCTGCACGCTGGAGGCGCCGTGCAGGGACAGCGCGTACACCGCGGCGCCCTCGATGTGTGGATCGGGCGACGCATTGCAGTGGATCGAGATGAACAGGTTCGCGTCGGCGGCCCGAGCGATGGCGCGCCGTTCGTCGAGGCCGACGTAATAGTCGCCATCTCGCGTGAGCACGGCCTTCATGCCGGCTTGCTGATTGATGAGCGCCGCGAGGTCGCGGCCGATGCGCAGGGTCACCGTCTTCTCATGCAGTCCGTCCGGGCCGGTGGCGCCGGGGTCGCGGCCGCCGTGGCCGGGGTCGACCGCGACGACGAACAGCGGGCGCGGACGTTTCGCGGCCACCACCATCGGTGGTCTGGCACGTGGCGGCGCCGTGCCGTGGCGCGCAGGCGGCTTGGCCCGTGCGGGGGCAGAGACCGGCACGAAGCTCATGAACACCTGTGTGCCGTGCGCGGCGTAGTGGATCGCGACGGGTCGCCGCAGGTCGAAGACGATACGCGTCATGTCCGGATGCAGACCGATCTGCGTGCCGCGGATCACGCCGTCGCCGCCGTGCATGTCGTACACCGCGTCCGTGGCCCCGGCGCCGCGCAGGTCGACCACCACGCGATCAGGGTGGGAGAGCGTGAAGTAGTGCACGGTCGGCGTTCCGCTCAGCGTGAATACCACGTCGACGGTGTGTGCCACGTGCAGGAAGCGGATGTTCGTAAGCGTCGTGGCATGCGCTGCTCCGGCGCCGGTTGCCATCATCAGCAGCGCACAGAGCCAGATCCAACCGCAGGGGCGACGAGTCAGCACCGGGATATTCAGCGCCTCAGGAGCAGGAGCCACGCACCGCTGCCGCATGGACTGCGCAGCCGGCGGCAAATACCGCTATCGCGGCGCTGAACGGCGTCGTGCGCGCGCAGCTGTCGATCCGATTCTTCAACATCCGCAAGCAAGCATTTGATACGTAAGCGCTAGGCGTTGGCTTTGAGTGGTTCCAGCGAGAGGAGTTCCGGCGGCCGGCACGCTTTTCGCTGCGCGAGCGAAAGGTCGGTCTGTCGATTCGGCGCCGTCCGCGCCGCGAGCTTGTCGAAGAACGGGAATACCCGGAACCAACGCGGCGGCGGCGGCTCGAAACGAGCGTGTCAACCGGGTATGGAGGCGGCGCCGTCGTGCACGAGACGCCATGAGCAGGTCGGAAGTCGTCCCCGATCTGCTGCGGGAACGCCGCCGCTTCCTGCGTCGACTCGCTGCGGCAGGCATCGTCGGCCTCGGCGCCAGCGTCGTTACCGCCTGCCGCTACACCGAGCTGCAGGTGTTCGACCACGGCTACTACGAGGCACACGCGCGCGACGATTATCTGCGGCGCGTGCCTGTCGCGCCGGTACGCGGGCTGATCTACGACCGCGGGGGCGTGCTGCTGGCACGCAACGTGCCGTCCTTCGAGCTGGCCGTCTACCCGCACCGCGTTTCCGACCTGAAGGCGACGCTGCGCGCGCTGGCGAAGATCCTGCCAATCGCGCCGCGCGACGTCGAGCTGTTCCGCGAGCGGCTGCGGGCCGCGCCGCCCTGGCACCCTGTCCCGCTGCTCGCGTCCATGAACCCCCGCGACGTCGCGCGGTTCGAGGTCAACCGCTATCGCTATCGCGGCGTGAACGTCCGCGCCGGGCTCATGCGCCGCTACCCGCTCGGGCGCGGGACGTCACACGTCGTCGGCTACGTCGGCGGACTGACGCGGCAGGACCTGCAGCACATCGATCCAAAGCTCTATGCGGGCCTCGATCAGATCGGCCGCAGCGGCGTCGAAGCCAGCTTCGAGAACGCGCTTCGGGGTACGCCGGGCTATCGAGACGTCGTCGTCAACGCCCACGGCAGGCCGATGAAGACACTGCGCACCGTGGCGGCGACGACGGGCAGCACGCTGCACCTGACGCTCGACGTGCGCCTGCAGCGCATCGCCAAGTGCGCACTGGGCAAGTTCAACGGCGCGGTCGTCGCCGTGGAGCCGCATTCCGGCGAAATCCTCGCGCTGGCCAGCAAGCCCGGCTTTGACGCTTCCGCGTTCGCGGCGGGTCTGACGCAGAAGGAGTACGACGCGGTGCTGGAAAATCCGGCGCGTCCGCTCTACGACCGGTCGCTGCAGGGCCTGTACGCACCGGCGTCGACCATAAAGCCCTACATGGCTTTTGCCGCCCTCAACGCCGGTACGCTCACGCCGAAGACGCGCTACTTCTGCCCGGGCTACTACGTCATCCCCGGCACCACGCGGAGGTTCTACTGCTGGAAGCGCAGTGGCCACGGCTGGCTGGACATGCAGCACGCGATCGAGCAGTCCTGCGACGTGTACTTCTACCACGTGGCGCGAAAGCTCGGCATTGCGCGCATCGATGCCGCGCTTCCGGCCTTCGGCTTCGGCCGCAGGACCGGCGTGCGCCTGCCGGATGAGCTCTCGGGCCTGCTTCCGAACCCGGGCTGGGTGCAAGGGCATTTCGGCCATCCCTGGTATCCCGGCGAGACGCTCAACACCGGGATCGGACAAGGGATCTGGCAGGTGACGCCGGTTCAGCTGGCAAACGCGGCCTGTCGCATCGCGCTCAACGGGCACGGAAGGGCGCTGCACATCGTCCGCTCCCTGACGGACGCGCGCGGTGGGAGGGTGCACATGGTCAAACCCCGAAAGCTGCCGCCGATCGCCGAAGCGCACGCCAGGGAGTGGCTGAGCATCGTCGGCGGCATGCAGATGGTGGCGCAGGATCCGCTCGGCACCGCCTGGGGCATCGGTCGCGATGCGCCCTACAGGATCGCGGCAAAGACGGGGACCGCGCAGGTGACGAGCTCCGTGAAAGCTTTGCATGGCGGCGGAACGCGCTTCGAGTACCACGAGAACGCCCTGTTCATCAGCTTTGCGCCCGCCGAGAACCCGCGGATCGTGGTGGCGGTAGTCGCCGAGAAGGGCGCCGATGGCGGCTTCGTCGCCGGTCCCGTCGCGCGCGAAGTGATGGACGCCTATCTGCTCGGCCATGTCGAGTACAGGCCGCAGGCGACATAGCGGCATCGTGGTCAGGCTCCGCCTGTCGTCGCGCGGGTGAGCCGGGCGGCCATAGGCGAGTTCAGGCATCGCCCCGTCCGTCGCCGCGTGGACGCGGAACCGTGCAGCGGGCCACTGCGAGGGATCAGCTGGCGCCGGCGACGGCCGATGGTCGGCGCCGGGAGGCAGGATCTGCGCCGCGCGGAACGCTCGGACGCGACGCTGCGAAACGCGTGTCAGAACCTTTCGGTGATCGCCATGATGCGATGAATCTGCACCTTGCCGGCGGGAGCCAGCCACGCCCGGCGCCGGTAGCACAGGTAGAAACGCAGCATTTGCGTGGAGCTCAACACGCTCCGCGCGTCACGCAGCAGATACGCGAGGTCGCGCGCGCGCCGGTACTGCAGCAGTAGCCCGTGCCAGCGCTGTCCGCGCTCCGCGTCGATGAAGTAGACGACCGGCGGATCGCCGGCGCTGACCAGCAGGTTGCGCCAGTTCAGGTCGCCGTGGCAGAAGCCGTGCGCGTGCAACCGATAATGATTCTCGTTGTCGAACGCTGCGCCAATCTCCTTGAAGGACAACGATGCACGGCGTGCGCCCGTTCGGTTTCCGTTTCCGGTCGGCTGTGATCCTCTCGGCGGCCGCGGTGGCGGCGGTGGCGGCGGTGGCCGGTGTGCTCGCCGGCGCGCCCGCACATGCCGCAGCGCCGCCGGCGCTGACGATCTACGTCGGCCAGCACGAGCAGATGGCGCGCCTGACGATCCACGCCTTCGAGAAGAAGACGGGCATTTCCGTGAAGACTCGCTACGCGGACTCCGCGGAGCTCGGCGACCTGCTGGTGGACGAGGGCAGCCGCACGCCGGCCAGCGTGTTCTGGGCCGAGAACTCGCCGCAGCTCATGCGGTTGCAGAAGAAAAGTCTGCTTGCGCCGGTGGATGAAGCGACGTTGCGCCAGATCCCGGCGCGCTACAGCTCCAACCGCGGAGATTGGGTGGGCGTGGTGGCGCGCGAGAACGTGCTGACCTACAACCCGAAGCTCATCAAGCAGAGCGAGCTGCCGGCGTCGATCCTCGGCTTCGAGAAGCCGAAGTGGAAGGATCGCGTCGGCATCCATCTGACGAGCGTCGACATCATGCCGCTGATCCACGCGATCTCCGTGGAGGATGGCCGCCCGGCGGCGTTGAAGTGGGTGGAGGCGATGAAGCGCAACGCGCGGCTGTTCCAGTCCAGCGACGGCGTGCAGCTCGCCGTCCATCAGGGAGCGATCGCGGTCGGCATCAGCAACAGCTATTACTACTATCGGCTGCGCGAGCAGCTTGGCAGGAACCGGATCGTCAGCCGCGTGCAGCACTTCAGCCACGGCAACGTGGGCGGGCTGATCAACGTGTCCGGCGCGGCGGTGCTGCGTTACGCGCCGCATCCGCGGGAGGGGCAGAAGTTCCTGGCGTTTCTCGTCAGCCGACAAAACGAGCAGATGCTTGCGAGCAGCGACGTGGACTTCGAATATCCGCTGCGGGCCGACGTCAAGGCCAACCCGCAGCTGCGGCCCTTCGACGAACTGCAGCCGCCGCACCTCACCGTCGAGCAGCTCGGCGACGACTCGGAGGCTCTCGCGCTGCTGCGCGAGGCGGGCGTGTTGTGACGCCGTCGCCGCGGCCCGCAGGCCCTCACGCGCACCGCGACGCGGATGGCGCGCGGCTCCTCCTGGGCGGCTGGAACGTGCATCGCATGTGCAAGGTTGTTGAACCATTTCATGAGCTTGGCTGTCGCAGCGGTGCAACGCAGAAAGCAAGCATCGAAGATCGGCGCGCGGCCCGACGATCCGCGCGCGGGGAGCAGATCTCCTCGAGAAAGGCGTCATGCCTTTCATCGCCTGACCCCTCTCCACTTCCGTGGAAGAGGGGTTTCTTTTGGCCAGTGCGGCTCGCAGGGTGCGGGCGGCGCCGCGGTCCGGCTTTGCGCTTGTATGGGTTCGTGCCGAAGCATCATTCGCCGCCACCCGCGGGCGCGCAAGGGATTCCGGCCGCGGCGATGAACCGGAGTGGGAGGCCTGCGCGGGCCTTCAGCGGCGCGGAGATCCGGTCGTGTCCGCTTCGCGGCCCTGCAGCGCGCGCTTAGCTGGGACCGGAAGCGTTGCCGAGTGCGGCGCTGCTGAAGCTTGCTACCGCAGGCCCGAGAGAACTTCGGAGCGCCTTTCGCACAGCCTCGTGAAGGCGCCTCCCTCGATGAGCGCGCGCGTGTGTTCAGCGGCCGTCGCGGCGTCATGCAGCGCGGCGATCGCGTGACACAGGCTGGCCGTGCCGGCGACGAGATCGAGGTCGGCGTCGCGCAGCGCCCGCAGCGTGTCGCCTTCGTTGCGGTGGCGCTGGTTGACGCGATCCATCTCCGGCACCGGCGCGTTGCGGATACGTACCTCGAGATCGCCGATCCTCTGCTGGACCTCATGCAACGCCTGCGCGGCCGCGATGGCCGACGCGTCGGGAACCGGGTGCTTGCGCGTCGGCGGCGGCAGGTGCTTCTCGCGATAGCCGCGCTCGAGCTCGGCCAGATGCGCGCGCGCTTCGCCGAGCAGGTCGCTGACGCGGTCGCGTACCAGCAGGTCGTCGGCGCGCAGCTGATTTTCCTTGCGGTAGAAGTTGTAGCCCCAGCCGTAGAACAGGTTGGTGGCCAGGCGCCGTGCGGCGCCCGCTTCATCGATGGGGTTGGGCGCGTCCTTGAGCTTCATGCGTCGAATCCTGTCGCGACGTCGATGGATGCACCGGCGTCGTGAACCTGTTCCGGCTCAGGCCGGAGCGTCGCCGCTCGGCGGCGGCACGTCCCCGGTAGCCGGCAAGTCTGTCGGCAGCCCGTAGGTGCCGAAAGTGCCGCTGCCGATGATGAACGGCGCGCCGACCGCTGCGTTCGGCGCCGACACCAGCCCCCGTTCCGCCATCTTCAGCGCCGTGTAGTAGCGCACGGCGTCCAGTTCTGACAGGCCGAAGGCGCGCAGCGAGATCAGCTCGCGCATGCGTGGGTCCTTGGGCAACACCAGAACCTTGGCGTCGTTCAGGGTGATGCCGTAGACCGCGAGGAAGGCGCTGATGTGCTCCTTCACCAGCTCGACGAGCTCGTGGATGCGCTCGTTGATCTTCTCCATCGGCGTGACCTGGATGATCTGGTTGACGGCCTGTTCCACCACGGGGCCGGCGTAGGCGGAGATTTCCTCGGAGAGGATGGCGTGCTCGTTGAAGGGCATGTGCGTGATCAGCTTGATGGCGCCGTCCTTGGTGTCGCAGTGGATGTAGTACTCCACGACGTAGACCATCTCGGCCATCTCGCTGGACGTGGCGATGCCTTCGTTCTTGATCAGCAGCTTCGCGCGGTTCACGTACAGCACCTCGTACTGCCACGGCGAATTGCCGCCGAAGAAGCCGGACACCACGCTGCCGAGGATCGGCTTGTCGGGCGTCTGGATCGGATACTGGCCGGTGTCGTAGACGTCGAGGATTGCGCCGCGCGACTTCAGCACCGAGAAGTGGTTGGCTTCCACCGTCAGCAGCGAGCCGGAGACGATGTTCTGGTCCGGGTAGTGCCATGCCAGCACGTTCGGCCCCATGACGTCGGTGCCCTCCTGCGTGAGGGTGGAAATGACCTGCCGTGCAAGCGCCATGGGAATCTCCTGCGGAATCAGTGGGCCGGCGCGCAGCCCGCCGGTGGGCGTTACAGCCGTTGGGCCGCGCGGAAGCCGATTGGTTCGCGGTTGGTGCTGCCGCGCGACGGAAGGCCGCAGCAGGATTTCGTGCCGTCGTTGGTGGTACCGCGAGTGACGCTACAAAGATGCCCGCTTGCGCGGTCCTCACGGCCGCTGGACGCTCGTTACCCTTCGGCGCCGCTGAAGTCACCGCGCTTCCGAGCGCGCCGACATATTCACGCGTGAGCGATGCGCACCGGTTGCTTGCTGCACCGCAGGCGCCGCGGATGCGCTGGAATCG
>DASVGQ010000148.1:0-25730 GCA_036379455.1 Nevskiaceae bacterium | reverse complement strand
ATCGACGTCGGCACGACGCGCGCCAAGGGCATGGCCTTCGATCTCGCCGGGAAAGTGGTCGCCAGCGGCAGCGCCGGCTACCCGACCCGGCACCCGTGCCTGGGGCGGGTTGAGCAGGACCCCGAGGACTGGTGGCGCGCGGTGCTCGACGTGCTGCGCCAGCTCGGCTCGCAGGCAGCGCTGCGGCGCGTTCGGGCGGTCGGCGTGTGCAGCCAGGTCAACACGCACGCCTTCGTCGACGTCGCGGGAACGCCGCTGATTCCTGCCATCACGTGGCAGGACCAGCGCTGCGCGGCCGTTGCTGCCGAGCTGGACGCGTCTATCGACCCGCAGCGACGGGAAGCGCTGTGGGGCGGCCCGTTCACGGTGGACGCCTCCTTTCCGCTGGTCCGCATCGCGTGGCTGAAGCGCGCGCGTCGCGGGCTGGAGCCGCGCTGGATGCTGCTGCCGAAGGACTACGTCAACCTGCGCCTGTGCGGCGCGGTCGCCAGCGATCCGATCAGCGCGATCGGACTGGTGGATGCCGACGCGGGCTATTCATCGGCGGTGATCGCGCTGGTTCCCGGCGCGGCGGAGCTGCTGCCTCCGCTCCGTGATCCCGACGAGGTGCTCGGGCAGGTGACCTCACGTGAAAGCGGGCTGCCGCCGGACGCCGTGGTGGTGGCGTCGACCATGGACGGCTGGGCCAACCGCTATGGTTCGGGCGCTCTGGATGCGGGAGATGGCTTCGAGGTGGCCGGTACGTCCGAGATCGTCGGCGTGGTGTCGGCGCGGAACGTGCCGACGGCGGGCGTCATCACTTTCCCGCGCCGTGAGGGACTGTGGCTGCACGCAGGGCCGACGCAGGCCGGTGGCGACGCGCTGCGCTGGTATGCGGAAGCACGTGGCACGGACATCGATGCGGTGCTCGGTGAAGCCGCGCGTGCAGCGCCGGGCAGCGATCGCCTGCTGTTCCTGCCGCACCTGATGGGCGAACGGGCCCCGTTGTGGGACTCGAACGCGCGCGGCGTGTTCTTCGGCCTCAGCCTCGACCACGGCGCGCCGCAGCTCGCGCGCAGCGTGCTGGAAGGCGTGGCGTACTCCGCGCGCCAGTTGCTGGGGGCCTGCGAGGACGCGGCGGGCCTGCGCACCGAACGCCTGGCGCTCAGCGGCGGGGCGGCGCGCAGCGATCTATGGTGCCAGATCAAGGCGGACGTTCTCGACCGCGAGCTTGTGCGCCTGCGTGTGTTGGACAGCGGAGTGCTCGGCGCGGCGCTGTTTGCGGGCGCCGGCGCCGGGCTCATGGCCGACGTCCACGAGGCCGCGCGGCGGATGATCCATCCAGAGCGTGCATTCACGCCGAAGCCGGGCGTTCGACGCATGTACGACGACCTGTACGGGATCTACTGCGACCTGTACGAGCGGCTTGCGCCCAGCTTCGCTGCGCTCGGAGCCATCGACACGCAGTCCGCACCGTAGTCGTTCGTAACGCGTGCGCGCTCGGCGTGCACTGCGTTCAGGAGCGCTTCAGGCCGACCTCCATGCGTGCGCGCCGGCGGCGACCCCGCCGCACGGAAGAAGGGCGACCCTGCGAATGCGGCCACGGCGGAGCGCCGGGCCGGCGTCCCGCCCGGCCCGACGTGGATCCGTTCAGCTGTTGTAGGGCTTGAGCTTCGCTTGAATCGGCACGTTGGGGTCGCCGACGTGCTCGACCGTCACGAAGTCCACCGGAAATTTCGATCCGGCGGGCGTCTTGATCCACTGCGCGCCGATCTGCAGCGTGGTGGCGGTGTTGGGGTAGGGCCCTTTGCGAAAATTGACGCGCCCGGCAACGGTTTCGACATCGAGCGCGGGGATCACGTCGCGCAGCGCGCTGCGATTCATGGGGTCCTTCGCGCGCTCCAGCACGGTCCGTGCCAGATCGAAGAGCGACATGGTGGCGCCGAGCTGCTGCGTCCATTGACGTCCGGAGGCGTGCTCGTAGTCATCGGCCAGCTGCTTCGAGCTCATGCCGTTCAACAGCGACTTGTACGGAAACACCGGCGACCAGTAGGCGCCGGACGTGAGGTTGTAGCCGAGGACGCCGAGCGGCGTGACCTGACCGGGGAAGATGCCGGTCTTGGCGAGCTCCGCGATGATGACCTTGTTCGTGTAGTGCAGCTGGGCCGCCTGGCGCCAGAAGGTGGTGAAGTCAGGCGGAATTGGAGCCGTGTTGAAGATCTGGCAGTTCTCGCGGTTGAACATCGCGATCGCCGAGGCGTAGTCGGTGGTGCCGTCCTGGTACGGACCAGGATCGATGACCTTGTAGCCGTTCTTCTCGAAGATCGGCTCCACGTGTTCGCGGAACGCGGTGCCGTCGGCGTCGTTCGGATAGAGCACGCCCACCTTGCGGTTGGTCTTGAGCTGGCCCCATTCGGACAGGTACATGTTGACGAACTGTTCGACGCCGAAGCTGAAGTCGAAGGCCCACTTGAAGGGCGACGGCTGGCCCAGCTTGCCGCCGCGCCCGAAGAAGAAGGACTCGAGCGGGCAGACCGTGCCGAGGCTCGGGACGCCCGCGGCTTCGCAGGCATCGGATACGGGGTTGACGGTCTCCGGCGCGGACGTCGTCAGCATCAGCTGGATGTCGTGCTTGGTGATCAGCTCCTGCGCCAGCTGGCTCGCGCGCGAGGGGCTCGACTGGCTGTCGCGGTCGAGGATCGTCACGCGGTAGTGCTGGCCGCCGAGCGTCACGCCGTTGGCGTAGTGCTTGCGCGCCAGCTCCAGGATGTACGGATCGGCGTGTCCGAAGATGCCCAGCGGGCCCGAACGCGGGCTGATGAAGCCGATGCGGATCTCCTTGTCCGCATCCGCCGCGAAGACGCGCGGATTGCTCCCGACCAGCAGTGCCGCCCCAACCGCGGCGCTGCCGATCAGCATCCTGCGACGCGACATCGACGCCGGCGCGTCCTTCGGCAGCGCCCCGTGCTCCGTGTCACCCTGCCCCTCGTGCTCCGTCATTCGGTTCTCCTCCGGGTTGACTTGCGGCACGCATGTTGAGCTTGTCCCGCGCATCTCGTCCAGATGCCGCTTCGCGGCCGTCCGGCGGCGGGATCGCGGGCCCTTTGTCGATCGGGCCGGAAGCGTGGCTGCGAAGGCCATCCTCCGGTGCTCCGGAGTGCCCACGGTCGTGGATGGCGCTCAATGACCTGCGAGGCGCACCGTGATCCTTTGCGGCGGGAACTGAATGGTTCCATCTACGAACCGCGCGGCCGCATCGATCGTCACCGTCGGTCGTCCGGTATGTGGTTTCAGCGTCGTCGGCCGGTGTTGCCGGCCGACATCTCCTTGCCGACTGCGGCCGCACGGTGCGAAAAGCCTGAGGACGGACGATGTCCCTGGAGCATCCGCGGCGGATCAAGCATCGGCTTGCCGCGGCGTCTTCATTCTTCTCTCAGCGACGGCATTCTTTCCATGCCGAATGCGGTCGACTCATCCTTGTCCCGTTCGGCGAAACGCCTGCGCAGGGTAAATGCAGGGTGCGCATTCATGGTCCTCTGAAAGGTCAAGCAGAGGGCGTCGGTGGGCGAACGGAACGTCATCGCCGGTGGCGCCTATGCCTTGTCCAATTGTTGGCTGCCGCAGTCGATACCATTGAATGCGGACGTGGATTGCGTGCATCCGCAGCGAGCTTGGGATGTCGTTTCCATGCTCGATCCGCTATCGCTATAATGCGCGCCCGTGCGGCCGGCGCATTACCTGGTATGTCCGGCCCGAACGTCAGGAACCAATGATGAGTGCCATACGCAAGGGGACCGCGATGAATGTTGACCGGATGAATGTCGAGGAATTGCAGGATCTGCAGAAGCAGGTGGCTGAAGCCATCGTCGTGAAGCAGCGGCAGGCGCGTTCGGAAGTGAAGAAGCAGATACGGGATCTGGCGCAGAAGAATGGGACCACCGTGGAAGCCTTGTTCGGCGTGAAGACAGGCCGGAAGGGGAAAGGGTCGGTCGCCGCGAAGTATTGCAATCCTGCGAATCCCGCGGAAACGTGGAGCGGCCGTGGGCGCATGCCTCGTTGGCTGCAACAGAAGATCCAGGGCGGTGCACAGAAGTCGGATTTCCTGATCGGGTGACCCGGCTGCGGGTGGGGATTGGAGCCGATCGCAGGGCGACGCGTCGTGACGTCCCGCAGGACGGACGATTCGATCCCGGACAAGGTTTCTGCTGGACCGGGTTCTCGGATCCGTGACGAACGCGAACGGTTCGTTTCTATGCACACGCGCTCGCTCCGGGCGCGTTTTTGCGGATGGCCCCAACGCGCCGATCGTATTGCTGGTGACATAGCGCATTTCGACGCGTTGTTGGATCGGCCGATGCCCGCCGGAGGCCGTAGGGAACGTGCTTGCTGAGCTGTCTTTGCACCTCGGTGCGCAGGTAATCGGAGCGGTGCGGTTCTGCAATAGCCGGATTACAGGGTGGTACTTAGCTCTCCTTCACGCACTACCGCTGAAGGACGCCTGTGTCTGGTCCGGATTACGCGAGCTTCGCGATCGCGACGGCAATTGGCCGAGGCTCGTCGTGCTGTGTTGTCGCCGAACCTCGATGACGTACTGCATTGCGATGTTTGCAGGCACGCTTGTAGCGGTCGCATTCCAAGTCTGCAGGACATCGCCGATGCGTACTTCGCCTTGGCGCATGTGTCTGCGCGACTGCGAAATTGCGTCGTACGGGTAATTCGCCGATTCCATCGCTTGATGCCTGATTCGGCGCTGGCGCTGTGCATTGGTATTACGGCTGCATCGCTCGCTTCCGGTTTGACACCGAGGAATCGCGGGCATAAACCGTGAGCCGTCGCCGGCGCGCAGAGCCTGGCATGGATCTTCGACAACGAGCAGGGCAAGTGACGGCCGGCAGGCGGGCAGGCGATTCGGGTCTGGTGCTGGGTGCGCTTTCTTCGCTGGTGCCGAAACTGGAAGCCGGCGCCCAAGCGCTGGTTGTCGCCTCGCGGGCGTGACTGGCCGTTTGCGTCGCGCTGTCGCAGGGGCCCCGGAGCTGCGGGTCGGGCGCGTCCTGTGTTGCGAAGGTCGGGGATAGATCGCGATGGAAGGGCTGCTGACGCACATCCTGGATCTGGGCGGTACCTTTGTGTTCGCCATCAGCGGCGGCGTGGTGGCGGTGCACCGGCGGATGGATATCTTCGGCGTGCTGGTGCTCGCGTTCGCGGCGGGCAACGCCGGCGGCATCACGCGTGACCTGCTGATCGGCGCGGTGCCGCCGGCGGCCGTGTCGAACTGGATTTATCTGGCCATCTCGGTGGCCGCAGGGCTGATCGTCTTCTTTCGTTACCCCCTCATTGATCGGCTCAATCAGCCAGTTCTGTGGTTCGATGCCGTGGGCCTCGCCTTTTTCGCGGTGGCCGGAACCAGCAAGGCGCTGCAGTACGGCCTCAATCCGGCGATGGCCGCGCTGCTGGGCATGGTGACCGGCATCGGCGGCGGCATGCTGCGCGATGTGTTGGCTAACGAGATTCCTGCGGTGCTGCGATCGGATCTGTACGCGCTGGCGGCGCTGGCCTGCGCGGCGGTAGTCGCCGGTGGCCACGTTCTGCACCTGAGCCCCTTGGGGCCGGCCATCGTCGGCATGGGGCTGTGCCTCGTTCTGCGCTTCCTTGCGATCCGCTACGGCTGGCACTTGCCGCGGGCGCGGCTGCCTGCCACGCGCGGATCCGGTGAGGCGCGGAAGAAGCGCAGGCGCGGGCCCTGACGCGCAGCGGCGGCGACCGCAGGACGGACTTACGGCGAGAGCCGCCGCGCGCACGCCGTGTCCAGCGAAATCCGGGCCCCCTGTCGCGGTGTCAGTAGGCGACGCTGAAGCGTGCGCGCGGATGCTTCGGCTGCTCGAGCTCGTCGATCATCGCGGCCGCCAGATCCTGTACCGAGATGCGGCTCTTGCCTTCGCGGTCCGTGAGGAGCTGGTTACCGCCTGTTCGGAACTTCCCGGTGCGCTTGCCGGGCGCCATCTCCGCCGCGGGCGTCACCATCGTCCAGTTCAGGGAAGGCTCGTGTCGCAGTGCCCGCAATGCATCCAGCGCGCCTCTTGCCGTGTCTTTCCACTGCGACGGAAATTCCGGCGTGTCGTAAAGTAGCTTGCCCGGCGCGACTTCGAGCGAGCCCGCGCCGCCTACGATGAGGAAGCGCGGTACGCCGGCCTTCTTGACGGCGGCGACGATCGACGCGAAGCCCTTCATGTAGTAGCCGTAGACATCCTTCTGCGCGTGCCCACTGAAGGCGCTGATTACGGCGTCCTGGTCGCGAAACTCGGCGGCGAGGGCGTCACTCTGCAGCGCGTCCACCTTCCGGACGGTGAGATTTTCCGCGGGCTCGATCCGCTCCGGATGACCCACGAGAGCGGTGACGCGGTGGCCGCGCGCCAGGGCTTCGATCCGCACGGCGGAACCCACGAAGCCGCTGGCACCGATGAGGGCAATGCGCATTGCTCGATCCTCCGACAAAAAATGGCGCCATCGAAATGTAGTCCAAAGCGGTCGACGCGGTGCCGCGTCGAGCTACCGGTGATGCGCTTGCGACGGGTCCTGCCGCCGCGAATGAGATTCACTCTGCGGCGTTTCCGCCCGGGCGTGCACCATCGTGCTCACGCTCTCCGTCGCCGCACGCCTCTATGGCATCTCCCGCACCGCTCGACCGCACCACGCGCCTGCTGCATTTGGGCTTGGCGGTGTTCGGGATATGGGCGTGGCTGGTCGGCGCGGGGGTCATCGGTGCGGGTGCGCGCGACTACAACCACCCCGACCATTCGTGGTACCTGCAGCACCGATGGGTCGGCCTCGTCTTCACCGCGTTCCTGCTTGCCCGGATTCTCTGGGGCATCGCCGGCCCATCCAACGCACGCTTCTCGCGCTGGATGCCTTGGACGGCGTCACGCTTCAGGTTCGTGATCGAGGACCTGCGGCTGCTCATCCACTTCCGGCTTCCCGAGCGACCGGTGCACGTGGGGCTGTCGGGTTTCGTGGAAGGCCTTGGCCTGCTGGCCTTCCTGTGGCTCGCGCTGAGCGGCGTGAGCAACGCCATTACCATCACGCCCGGCGTGACGCTGACCGGCTGGCCGCATGTGGTCAAGCACTGGCACCAGATCGGCGTGTACCTGGTTCCTGCCTACCTCGTGCTGCACGTTGGCGCCACGATCCTGCACAGCCTCGCCGGCCGGCAGATCTGGAAGAAGATGCTGTTTCTCGAATGAGGCTCCGGCGGGTCTGCGTCGAGGCGATCCTCGAAGACCGGGACGGAGGTCCTGGTGGTCGGCGCGGGATCTCGTCTGTGATGATGCGGGCCGTGAAGGTGAGCGAAGCGAGGCGGAAGCACGTCATGACGGCACAACGGATGAAGGCCGTACGGGTTCGCGCGTTCGGCGGCCCGGAGCAGCTGCACTGCGAGAAGGTGCCGGTCCCGGCGCCGCGGTCCGGGCAGGTGCTGGTGGCGATCCACGCCGTCGGCGTCAACCCCGTCGATACCTACATCCTCGGCGGCAGCCACGCCATCCGGCCTGAGCTGCCCTATACCCCCGGAACGGACGCGGCCG
Source organism: Nevskiaceae bacterium (assembly GCA_036379455.1). GTDB lineage: Bacteria > Pseudomonadota > Gammaproteobacteria > Nevskiales > Nevskiaceae > SCRT01. Next base: position 18,174 of record DASVGQ010000148.1, on the reverse strand, counting down.
GAACGGTCGCCGCGCTGGGTGAGGGGGTATCGGGTCTCGCGGTGGGCGAGCGCGTCTATCTTGCCGGCGCGCTCTCGGGGACCTATGCGGAGTACGCGCTGTGTGGCCGAGACCAGGTGTTTGTGCTGCCGGCGAACGCGAGCTTTGCGCAGGGCGCTGCGCTGGGCGTGCCCTGCGCGACGGCCTGGCGCGCGCTGTTCCGCCGCGGCGGCGCGACGGCGGGTGAAACCGTGCTGGTTCACGGTGCCACGGGCAGCGTCGGGCTCGCCGCGGTGCAGCTCGCGCGCGCGGCGGGGCTGCGGGTGCTCGCGACCGGAGGCAGCGAGAGAGGGCGCGCGTGGGTCGGCCAGCACGGTGCGCACGCGGTCTTCGATCATCACGCGGCCGACTACGCGGAGCAGATCAAGGCGCAGGGCGGCGGCATCGATCTGATCGTGGAAATGCTGGCCAACGTCAACCTGGACCGCGACCTGCAGCTGCTCGCGCGCTGCGGTCGTGTCGTGGTTGTCGGCAACCGTGGCCGCATCGAGATCAACCCCCGTGACCTGATGCGGCGAGAGGCGGATATCCGCGGCGTGCAGGTGTTTGCCGCCACGGACAAGGAGCAGCGCAGCGCGCACGCCGGCCTGCAGGCGGCGTTGGCAAACGGCACGTTGGTCCCCTTGATCGGCAGGCGCTTCACGCTGGAGGACGCGCCGGAGGCTCACATCGCCGCCGTGGAGCCCGGCCATCTCGGCAAGGTGGTGATGATGACCGCTGCGGACGATGCATAGATGCCGCAGGCGTCCGTCGGACGCATGAGCCGGATAGCGTTTCCCTTTGGCGCTCACGGCCGGCGGTTCGCGAGACGAATGGACCTGGCCCACAGCGAGCGCGTGACTCGGCGACGCCTGTAGAGAACGAATCCGTCAGCCACATGCCCAATCGCGATTCCATCGAACTGCGTCACCTGCGTGACTTCGTGGCGGTCGCCGAGGAGCTGCACTTCGGCCGCGCGGCGGAGCGCCTCGGCATCTCGCAGCCGCCCCTGAGCCAGCAGATCCGCCAGCTCGAGCAGCGCCTTGGCGTACGGCTGTTCACGCGCACGAATCGACGCGTCGCGCTCACCGCGGCGGGAGCGGCGCTGCTGCCCGAGGCGCGCGAGCTGCTTGCGCGCACCGACCACGCGCTGGAGCTGGCGCAGCGTGCCGCGCGCGGCGAGGTGGGCGAACTGCGGCTGGGGCTGACGCGCTCGACCGCGCTGTCCGGCTACATTCCGCGCGCCATCATGCGCTTCCGGCAGCGCTTTCCGCTGGTGCATCTGACGCTGCACGAACTCAACTCCCTGCAGCAGGTGGACGCGCTGCTCGAGCGCAAGCTGCAGCTGGGCTTCGTGCGCAACGGGCGGCTGCCGGCGCCGCTTGCCTCGCGCTACCTGTTCGACGATCCGCTGGTGGCGGTGGTCCCGGGCGATGGCGTGGATGCGGCGGGCACGCGCGCCGCGCCCGCACTGCACGCGGCAGATCTGGCGCAACGGCCGTTCGTGCTGTTCGCGCCCCGCGCGGGAGCCGGCATCCGCGGCCAGATCATGACGCTGTGCCGCGACGCCGGTTTCACCCCGCGCGTGACACAGGAAGCGCTCGAAGCGTCCACCATCGTTGGCCTCGTCGCGGCAGGCATCGGCGTGTCGATCCTGCCGGCGTCCTACGCCCACGTGCACATCCCCGGCGTGCGCTACCTGCCGCTCACCGACAAGGGCGCGGTGTCGAGAATCGACCTTGCCTGGCGGCGCGACGAGCGCGAGCCGGCCGTAGCCCGCTTCGTGGACTTGATCGGGGAGACGGCCGGGCCCGTCCCTGTGGCTCGCTCAGGCGGGGTGCGTGGTGCCGACTGATTCCGGGGCCTGTGCCGCAGCCGCGCGGCGTGCCGACGACCGCGAGTCCCGCATTGAAGCGGCGCCGCGCAGCGGCGGCAGATGGTGGAGGCGCAGCGCCACGAGCAGCCCGGCCAGCACCAGCGCGCCGACGAAGATCGCCACGCCGTTCCAGCCGTCGTTGGCGTAGAACAGGCCGCCGCTGAACCCGCACAGGCTCGACCCCATGTAGTACGCGAACAGATAGGACGACGAGCCGTGGGTGCCGGCGCCTCGCTGCGTCGCGCGCCGCCCGACCCAGCTGCTGGCGATGGAGTGTCCGCCGAAGAAACCGAAGGTCACAAGCGCGACGCCGAGAAGGATCACCCAGAGGCTGTCGACCAGCGTGAGCGCAAGCCCGGCGAGCATGATCACGAACGCCGTCCAGAACACCCGCCGGCGGCCAAGCCGGCCCGCGAGATCGCCCATCCACGTCGAGCTGAACATGCCGACGATGTAGATGCTGAACAGCAGGCCGACCGCCGCCTGGCTCAGGTGGTAGGGCGCGGCCATCAGCCGGTAGCCGAGATAGTTGTAGACGGTGACGAATGCGCCGAGCAGCAGGAAGCCTTCGAGGAACAGCCACGGCAGGCCGCTGTCGTGGAACATGCCGGTGACGTGCTGCACGGTGGAACGCAGGTTCACGGCCTGCGGCGTGAAGTGGCGGGATGCGGGCAGCGCCCGCCAGAACATGAGGCCGGCCAGCGTGCACACCACGCCCACCGCGACGATGCCGAGGCGCCAGCCGAGCACGTCCGCGACCACGCCAGCGATGAGGCGCCCGCCCATGCCGCCCACCGCGCTGCCGCTGATGTAGAGGCCCATGCCGAGGCCGATGGATTCCGCGTCGACCTCCTCGGCGAGATAGGTCATGGCCACCGCCGGCAGGCCGCTGACGGTGATGCCCAGCAGCGTGCGCGTCAGGAGAAAGCTGTGCCAGCCCGGGGTCACGGCGGATACGAGCACCAGCACCGCGGAGGACATGATCGACGCCACCATGACGGGCTTGCGCCCGAACCGGTCGGCCACCGCGCCGGCCAGGAGCATGCCGAAGGCCAGCAGGACGGTGGTGACGGACAGCGACAGCGCGCTGGTCGCCTCGTTGACGCCGTATTCGGCGCTGAACGCCGGCATCAGCGGCTGCACGCAGTAGATGAGGCCGAAGGTCGCGAGGCCGGCCGCGAACATCGCCATGTTCATGTTGCGGAACGCGCGCGTGCCGCGGTGCATGCGAGCTGGAGCGCGTGGTGAAGTGACGACTTCGGTAACGGCCATGACGTACAGGCTAGGCGCGGATGCATTCGCGATCCATACCGCGGCGCCTCATGTTCGATACGCGAGACGTATCGTTGCCAGCGACACTATCCGTGCCGCGCCCGCTGCGTGTGCGGAAAGTCGGCGGTCATCCGCTTCCACGTTGCGGCGGCCGCGGAGCGCACAGGCATGCGCCTTGGCCAGCATCTTTCGTGGAGCAGCGCCGGCTGATGCGCGTTCATCACAAGCAGGCGCGTCGAACTCTCATGCCGTATCAACTGCATGCCTCGGGCTTGGGCGCGCCTCGGCGCTGATACGTTCAGCGGTGCTCGAAGCGAGCGACGCAGGTACATCGCGTGTTCCAGGCGATCGTGATCGCCCAGAACAGGAGCGTGGCGTAGCCGGCGCCCAGCCCGAGCCATCGCAGCGGGTCGGAGTCCAGGACTTCGCCGGATTTGAGGCAGCCGAGCGCGAATACCGCGGTCGAGAAGGTCGGCGGCCACGCCGCCCGCGCGCGGTAGCTGCAGCGGTACACGAGGAACGCGGCGCTGCCGGCGAGGACCGGGACGCACAGGATGATCGCGACGATCACCGTTGCGACCATTGCGTCCGTAAGCGAAGCCTGCAGCCACACGTGGCTGGAAGATCCCTGCAAGGTGGTTCCGAGCGCAGCCGCGGCCAGCCCCGCGCAGCCCATTCCTATCCACCACGGCGCCTGTGGCACGCCGCGGAACCCGTAGCGCCGGATGCGCAGCAGTGCCGCCGCGGCGATCGCCCAGTAGCCGAACCAACCGAGCACGACGGCGGCGAGGGCCAAGGTTCGCAGCATCGTCGCCGGATTGCCTGCCTCGAGGCGGCCGGCCGCGTCCGCCGCGAGTCCCGCGCCGAGCAGGGCGGCGGGCACCAGGAACCATGCGCCGTCCACCGCCCACAGCGCCGCACGCCGTCGCGCCAGCGCCCACGCGAAGCGGCCGACGCACAGGAGCGTGAACAGCCAGCTCAGGCCCAGGCAGGTCCAGGCGAGCGTCGCGGCCCAGCGTCCCGCGCCGTCGGCGGCCAGCGTGGCGACGCCGCCGGCGATGACCGCCAGCCCCAGCGGCACCGTATGAATGCCGGTGTGCTCGCGCGGCCGGCGGATGGCGCAACGCGCAACGCACTCGGCGACGAACCCACGGCGATGGCGCCATGCGCCCGCGGTCGGCACCCACAGCGCCTGCGCGACCGCCAGCGCCAGCAGCGGCAGGACCAGGGCCTGCAGCCCGCAGCGCCCCGCCGACGCCGCCGCGCCGGCGGTGGCCATGATCGCGCCGTAGGGCAGCACGGCGCCGCGGGAGGGCGGGGCCGTTGGCCGTCCGGTTGACGCCACGCCGCCGCGAATGTGCGCGCGCGGACGGCCCGCAATTTCCTCAGACGAGGCATGACGCTGCATGCGAACCATCATGCATGTGGTCCCCGCGTCGCGTTGTGCAACCTTGCTTCAGCTTCCGCCGACGCGGGCTACCTGCCGCCGCGACGTCGGCGCGGTGGCGCCGCCGGTCGGTTCCTCCGAGTGCAGGCGCACGTTGCGCAGGCGCAGCGCGTTCGTCACCACCGACACCGACGAGAAGCTCATGGCCAGCGCCGCGATCATGGGCGAGAGCAGGATGCCGAAGAACGGGTACAGCACGCCGGCGGCGATCGGAATTCCCACCGCGTTGTAGCCGAAGGCCCAGAACAGGTTCTGCGAGATGTTGCGCACCGTCGCCTGCGACAGGGCGCGGGCCCGCGCGATGCCCGACAGGTCGCCGCGCACCAGCGTCACCTGCGCGCTCTCCATGGCGATGTCGGTGCCGGTGCCCATGGCGATGCCGACGTCCGCCGCGGCCAGCGCCGGGGCGTCGTTGATGCCGTCACCGGCCATCGCCACCTTGTGGCCCTCGCGCTTGAGCGCTTCGACCACCGCCGCCTTGTCGGCCGGCGAGACTCCAGCGTGGACTTCGTCGATGCCGAGCCTTCCGGCGATGGCGCGTGCGGTGACGGCGTGATCGCCGGTCAGCATCACGATGTGGGTACCTTCGCCGCGCAGGGTTGCCAGCGCCGCCGGCGTGTCGGCCTTGATGCGATCCGCCACCGCCAGCACGGCCGCAACTTTCCGATCGACCACGAGGTACATCACGGTTGCGCCTTCGCCACGCAGCGCCTCGGCGCGCGACTCGACCGCGCCGTCCTCGTCCATGTCCAGGGTCTGCATGAGTCTGGTGTTGCCGACCGCCACTTCGGAACCCTCCACGCGCCCACGTACGCCGGCTCCGGTCAGCATCTTGAAATCTTCCACGGCAGGAATGTCGCCGCCGCGGGCTTCGGCGGCCGCGACGATGGCGCGCGCCAGCGGGTGCTCGCTCGGCCGCTCCAGGGCCGCGGCCAGCGCCAGCGCGCGGGATTCGTCGAAACCGCCGACGGCTTCGACGGCCTGCAGGGAGGGCTTGCCTTCGGTGAGCGTGCCGGTCTTGTCGACCACCAGCGTGTCGATGTCGCGCAGCGCCTCGATCGCCGCCGCGTCGCGGAACAGCACGCCCATGTGGGCGCCGCGCCCGCTTGCCACCATGATCGATATGGGTGTGGCCAGCCCCAGCGCGCAGGGGCAGGCGATGATCAGCACCGATACCGCGGCGATCAGCGCATGCGGAAATGCGGGCGTCGGACCCCAGCCCAGCCAGCCGATGAAGGCCAGTACCGCCACGCCGACTACGGCCGGCACGAACCACGCCGCCACGCGATCCGCTACGCGCTGCAGCGGCGCGCGCGAGCGCTGCGCCTGCGCGACCAGCGTGACGATCTGCGCCAGCATGGTGTCCGCGCCGACACGTTCCGCGCGCATCGTCAGCGCGCCGTCCTGGTTGATGGTGCCGCCCGTGAGCTTGTCGCCGCGCGCCTTCGCCACCGGCAGCGGCTCGCCGGTCAGCATGGATTCGTCCACGTTGCTCGTGCCGTCCATCACTGTGCCGTCCACCGGCACCTTCTCGCCGGGTCGCACGCGAAGCCGGTCGCCGGCTTGCACCGCCTCCAGCGGCACGTCGGCTTCGCCGCCGTCCCCGGCGATGCGCCGGGCGGTTTTCGGCGCCAGGCCAAGCAGGGCCTTCAGGGCCGAGCTGGTGCGCCGGCGGGCGCGCAGCTCCATGTAGTCACCCAGCGTCACCAGCGTGACGATGACCGCGGCCGATTCGAAGTACACGCCGACGTGTCCGTGCGCATCCTGGAATGCCGCCGGGAACAACCCCGGGAACAGGAAGGCGATGGCGCTGTAGACCCACGCCACGCCGGTGCCCAGCGCGATCAGCGTGTACATGTTGGGCGACCACGGTTTCAGCGAACGCCAGCCGCGTACGAAGAAGGAGGCCCCGCCCCAGAACACCACGACGGTGGACAGCACCGCCTCAACCCATGCGGCCACCGTGTCCCACGGCGCCGGGAAGCGCCAGCCGAGCAGGTGCGGCCCCATCGCCAGCACGAAAACCGGGATCGTGGCCGCGACCAGGATCCAGAAGCGGGTCGCAAGGCTGCGCACCTCGCCGCCGTCATCGGGCTCCGACGTCGGCACCAGCGGCTCCAGCGCCATCCCGCACTTGGGGCAATGGCCGGGGCCGACCTGCCGCACTTCAGGGTGCATCGGGCAGGTGTAGGTCGTGCCGGCGGGTACGTCTGCGTGACTGTGGCCGGTGTGCGCGTGCGCCGCGTGTCCCGCGTCGCCGAGATAACGCTGCGGATTGGCCACGAACTTGTCGCGACAGCCCTGCGAGCAGAAGTGGATCGTTTTGCCGTCGTGCGTGACGCGGTGGCGCGGATTGGCCGGATCGATCTTCATGCCGCATACCGGATCCAGCCGACCGGCCTTGATTTCGCGGCGGCGCGCCTTGGCCAGCACCGCATCGGGATCGGCCTGGAACTTCTGCAGGCATCCGTCGCTGCAGAAGTGGTACTGCGTGCCGCGGTAGTCAACCTGCCGCTGCGAGGGCAGCGTCACCTTCATGCCGCAGTTCGGATCGATGGCGAATGCCGCATCGACGGGGGCCGGGGCAGCGTGCGATTGATGGTCGTGCGTGGTCATGTGCGCCCCTCGGTTCCGCCGCGCGTCGCAGCGGCGGCAGTGGCGATGGGGGAGTGGACTGAAGTTTTCATGCGCGCATGCTAGGACCTTGACCGTGGTCCAGAGTCAAGCAAGCGCCTTCAGCGCTTGGAAGGCGCAGGCCGACGCGCTCCGCGCAGGCTCCGCCGCGTCCGCGGGCGGCGGCGAAATCAGCGAACCCGGTCGGCGGCGCGGGTCGTCCGGAGCCGCGCCGCGTCAGGCATCGGATCCGCGGCCGGTGCGCGCGTGCTTCGCAACCCGTGCGCCGCCGGGAGTGCGGTGGCGCGCACGAGCTTGTGTCACACCGCGCGCAGACCGGCCTGTTTCATCAGGGGCAGCACGCGGTCGCAGAAGAACGGCAGCTCATAGGTGTAGTTCACGAAGGACAGCGCGGCGCCTGCGTAGCCCTGTTCGGCGACGCGCGACAGCTCGTCGACGATCTGCTCCGGCGTCCCGACCAGCGGATAGGTGCCGGCACCGGCCGCGAAGCGCTGCCGGTAGGTGCGGAAGGTTTCCTCGTCGTGCGAGTGGGCGAATTCCTTCTTCTTCGACATGTGCTCGTCCACCGCGGCGTCGTCGGCCATGGTGATGGCGTAGTGGTCGTAGTAGTCGCGGGCTTCCTTCTCGGTTTCACGGCAGACGACGTGCAGCACCGTGTACACGCCGACCTCGCGTCCGAATTTTCCCGCGCGCTCGCGCATGTCGTCGACGTGATGGCGGCCATCCTCGATGTTCGTGAAGGTCGAGAACAGGTAGTCGCAGTGCTGCGCCGCGAAATCGCGCCCGGGCGCGCCGAAGGCAGCGTTCATGGTCACCGGCCGGGGATGCTGCAGGCTTGCCGGGCGGCTGACGACCGACTTCAGGTGGTAGTACGTGCCGTCGAAATCGAAGGGTTCCGAAGAGGCGTAGGCGCGTTCGATGACCTCGATCCATTCCGCGGCCATGTCGTAGCCCCTTTCCGCGGGGGTCACGCCGAACATGGCGAATTCGGAGGGGTTCCAGCCGCAGACGATGTTCAGCCCGACGCGTCCGCCGGAGATGTGGTCGACGGTGGCCAGCGCCTTCGCCGCGTAGACAGGGTGCACCAGCGGCACGTGCACGGTCGCGAACAGGCCGATGCGCCGGGTCGCGGCGGCGAGGCCCGCCGCCCACGTGAAGGTCTCGAAGGACCATTCCCGCGCGTGGGTGGTGCCGCCAAAGCCGCGCCAGCGCGCGATCGGCAGGCTGAATTCCAGGCCGGCGCGGTCAGCGATCTGCGTGGCGGTGAGCGTGTCGGACCAGCGCGCGGCCCAGCGTTCCGGGACCTTCGTCATCGCCAGCCCGCCGTCCGCGTTGGCAGAAAAGATGCCGAGCTTGAACCGGTTCGGCCCCTGCATCGGATGGCTGATCACCCCGCTGGCCATGGCGTGTTGCTCCTCGTCGTTGGTTGTGCGCATCCGCCGGGCGGGCCGGCTTGCGTTCCCGTACGGCGTGTCGACGTGACGCTTGCCCGCTGCGACCCGCACGAATCGTCCAGTCGCGGCGAGCGCCGCCGCGGTCGAAAGCCGCGCGTCCGGGCGCGGCGAGATCATAGCGCCGCGCGGACGTGGCGCCTTGCGGCGCATATGCGCGCGTCCATGGGTGGCGTGCTAGCTTTTCGCCGAGCCGGGCCATTCGCGGGGCAGGACGATGGAAGCGCGTCAGCTGCGTTCGGAAGTGCGTCGCCGGTGCCTGTGCGGCCCGTTCATCACCATCGATGCGTCGGCCGTCGTGGAATTGCTGGGCTCGTGTGGTTTCGACTACGGCATCATCGACGCAGAGCATTCGCCGCTTTCCATCGACCGGATCGCCGCGCTGCTGGGCGCGGCGGCGATCAGCGGCTTGCCGCTTTTGGTGAGAGTGCCGGAGACGGGCGCGTACGTGGGGCGCGTGCTCGACGCCGGCGCGGCCGGCGTCCTCGCGCCACGGATCGAGTCCGCCGATGCCGCCGCGGAAGTCGTGTCCCGGGCGCGTTACGTCCCGGAGGGCGCGCGCGGCCTTGGCCCAGGTCGCGGTGGCTATCACGGCGGCTCCATGGCTGGACACATGGCGGCGGCGAACGCGGGCGTGCTGGTCGCGGTACAGATCGAGACGCGCCGGGGCCTCGACGCGGTCGACGAGATCCTGTCGGTGCGGGGCGTCGACGCCGTCGTTGTCGGCCCGGCCGATCTGGCGGCCTCGCTCGGCGTCGAGATGGGGTCCGCGGAGCACACGGCCGCCTGCGACCGCATCATCGGCGCCGCGTCACGACACGGCGTTGCCGCAGGCGCATTCTGCATGTCCGCGGATATCGCGCGCGCGTACCGGGCGCGCGGCCTGCACCTGTTGATCGTCGGCGCGGATTCCATGTTCCTGGCCGACGGCGCGACCCGCGTGGCCTCGGCGCTTCGCGGAGAGGAATAGAGGCGTGCCGGAATTGCGCGGACAATGCGACGCACACACGCGCTGAGGTGAGATCGATGGACATGGGACTCGATGGCAAGGTCGCGCTGGTCATGGCTGGCAGCCGCGGGCTGGGACGGGCCGCCGCCTGGAGCATGGCGGGAGAAGGCGCGCGCGTGATCGTCGCGTCACGTCACCCGGAGACCGTGTTCGAGATCCGCGATCCGGTTCCGGCCGACGCGAGTGCCCGAGTGGCGACCCGCACGGTGGACCTGCAGGACGAGAACCAGTACGCGACGCTGGCTGATCAGGTCGTCGGGGAATACGGGCAGCTGGACGTGCTGCTCGTGAACACGGCCGGGCCGCGCCTCGGACCGTGGCTGGGCTTCGACGCCAACGACTGGGACGCGGCCTATCGGCTGCTGGTGCGCCCGGCGCTGACGGTGGCCCGCGAGGCCGCGCGGCACATGGTCGAGCGGCGGCGTGGGTCGATCATCTTCCTGACGTCGACGTGGCTGAAGCAGCCGGTCGTCGGCAGCGCGCTGTCCGCCGTGATGCGCTCTTCGCTTTCCGCGGCCGTCAAGCAGATGGCGCTGGAGCTGGCGCCGTCGGGCGTGCGCGTCAACCAGGTCATGCCTGGGTCGACGCTGACGGATCGCATGGAGGAAGTCGTGGCGGCCAAGGTGAAGGCCAATCACACCACGCGCGAAGCTGAGGTGGCGCAGATGGCCAGTCGCATCCCCATGGGCCGTTGCGGCGAGCCGCGCGAGGTTGCGGATGCGGTGACCTTCCTGGCGTCGGACCGCGCCTCGTTCATCACGGGGACCACGATCCCGGTGGACGGCGGCACGCTCCGTTCCACGCTCTAGCTGAGGCGAGGCGTTCGGCCACCCACGCCAGTCTGCCGGCTGGCGTGGATCGACCGACGCGCCTGGAGGGCCGCGACGCCGCTGCAGACCAGCCAGCGCCGCGGCGCGTCACTGCTTCAAGGGATCCCAGTGCCAGGCGCCGTTCTCCAGCTTCACGACGAAGATCGAGCTCGGCGTCACGCCGTACATGTGGCCCGGCGTGAAGTTATATACAGCCTGCGTGCCGGCGAGGTTCTTCGTGGTCTGGATCGCGTCCTTGAGCGCCGTGCGGAATGCCTGCGTGCCGGGCTGGACATCCTTCGGGAGGCGGCTGGCCGCGTTGAGGAAGATCAGATAGGCGTCGAAGGTGTAGCTGGAGAAGGCGCCGGGAATCGGCTTGCCCGTCACCTTCTTGTAGAGCGCGCGATATTCCGTGCTGATCGGCTTGGTGGGATTGCTGTCCGGGAGATCCGGCGAGATCTCCAGCGGGCCGGCCGCCGCGATCATGCCGTTGCAGGCGCTGCCGCAGGCGTCGGTGAAGTGCACGTCCATGTACGCGTGCGTGCCGTAGATCTGGCCCTTGTAGCCCAGGCGCTTGAGTTCGACGTAGGGCAGCGCGCCCGGGGTGCCGGCGCCGCCGTTGATCACGGCGTCCGGATGGGCGGCGATGATGCGCAGGACCTGGCCGGTCACCGAGGAGTCGGAGCGCGCGTAACGTTCGTCGGTGATGACCTTGTAGCCATCGGGCTTCTCGAACTTCCTGAGCGCGTCATAGACCTCATCGCCCCAGGCGTCGGCAAAGCCGATGTAGCCGACCGTCTTCACACCGTTGTGCTTCATGCGCGCGGCGATCTTCTGCATGACGATGGAGATGGGCTGCGGCGCGTTGATCGTCCATGCGTGCGATTCGTTGTACGGCAGGACGTGTGCCGCGGTGATGAACGGCGTCCTGTGGCTGCTGGAGATGGCCGAGATGGCCAGCGCATCCGGCGTGTCCGCGGCGCCGATCAGCACGTCGACGTGGTCGACCTCGGTCAGCTTGCGGGCGTCCGTGCCGGCCTGGGTCGGATTGGATCCGCTGTCCATGGTGATGATCTTGATCGGGCGCCCGTCCAGCTCGTCCTTGTACAGATGCGCCACCTTCATGCCGGTGGCGAAGGGGATGCCCAGCGAGGACACGGGGCCGGTCATCGAGGTGATGAAGCCGACCTTGTATTCAGCTTTCGCGGCGAACGCGCTCGAGCTGGCCGCGAGCAGCGCGCAGGCTGCGGCTGCCGCCAGCAGTACGCGCGACGGGTGTGCGCATCTCATCGTCTTCTCCTCCGAGGTCGGCGCCGGTTCCTGTCCGGGCGCTTCGGTGATTGTTGTCGAGGACCGCTGCTCCGAGCTTGCCGCGCAGCAACGGGCTCCCTCGGAGCGCATCGTACTGCAGTCGCATGACGCTTCGCGTCGCGGCCTGCGCTCCCTTTCAGGGGCCGTCGGGCGTGTTGGCTGCCGTGCGCCGGAACTAGACTTCGTCGTCCGTCCGGCGCCCGTATGCGCCTCGTCGAGGAGACCTGCATGCATCTCGTGACCTATCGAAAGGACGTGGATTGCGCCGCGCGGCTCGGCGCCGTGGTGGGGGATCTCGTCGTCGACCTCGAGCGGCTGGGCACCCGAAGCGGTCGGCCGCTCCCTCCATCCATGCAAGCCTTCATCGAGCTTGGCCCGGAAGCGGTCAGAGGCACGAGCGCGATGCTGGCGGGATACGGGCACGACTTCCCGCCGGACGTTGCACGACCGCTGCACAACGTCGAGCTGCTGGCGCCGATCACGCGGCCGCGCAAGAACATCTTCGCGGTGGGACTCAATTACGTTGATCCTGACGCCGGCGCGGCGAAGGGCATGCCGGACAAGCCCGTGTACTTCACCAAGCCGCCGACGACGGTCGTCGGCCCGGAAGGCGCGATCCGCCACGACCAGGCGATCACCCGGCAGCTCGACTGGGAAGTGGAGATGGCGGTCATCATCGGCACGCGCGCCCGTGGCGTACCGGCGCCGGAGGCGTTGCGTTACGTGTTCGGCTACAGCCTGATCGTCGACATCACCGCGCGGGACTGCATGCGCTCCGGGCAGCTGCTGTACGCGAAGGGGCTGGACAGCTACGCGCCCTTCGGCCCGGCCATCGTCACCGCCGACGAGATCGCCGACCCGCACGACCTGGAGCTGTCGCTCGCGGTCAACGGCGCGACCAAGCAGAGCTCCAGCACGCGGTACATGTATTTCAAGGTGGATACGCTCATCTCGGACCTCAGCCAGGGCATGACCCTGGAGCCCGGTGACATCATCGCGACGGGCACGCCGGGCGGCATCGGCGCGCGGCGCTCGCCGCAGGAATGGCTGTGGCCGGGGGATGTCGTCGACGCCCACCTTGAAGGCGTCGGTTCCCTGCACAGCCCGGTCATCGCGGTGTAAAGATATCGGCCGGGTCGGGCTTCGGCGACGGATCGGGCTTCTCGCTTACAGCGGTTGCCCGAACGATCCGGGAGGCGAGGGCTTCAAGGGCGCTTCCTCGCTTGCGGCGGGCTATACGCGCTTCGCTGTTTCCACCAGCCCTCGAATGAGATACATCTCAGCCTCGTGCACCTTGGACACCGCCTGCCACGCGTCGTCGCTCTGCGTGGCGAGGCGCCATGTCAGCAGCGTCACGATGCAGCGATTCTCGCCGTAGCCGAACGCTTCTCCAGGCAACACCCGGGCCGCGTTGCGGAACTGCATCGCCTCCGGTGCGCGGCCGACGTCGTAGTCCACGCGCAGCCGCTGCCGGTCGACGTTCAGGCGCACGAAGGTCGCCTTGCCGTCCAGCAGCGACGTGCCGCAGACATAGTTCTCGCCGTTCAGCTCGCGCCGCTCCCAGCTGCCGAGCGTCCAGCGGCCTTGCAGCAGTCCGTCGGCCATGAAGGGGAATACCCGCTCGGCGCTGTCCTCGATCAGGATGCTTGCGGAATGGCAGTAGGCGTCGCTCATCCTTGTGGCTCCTCGTAAAGCGGTGTCCCGATTGCGCGATCGGGCGGCGCGGCGACCAACGTGCCTTCATGGGTGCGGACGCATCGCGACGCCACGACGGCAATCGTCGTCACGAGGCCCATGGCGATCAGATACCAGGAAACCGGATACGGCGACTTGTAGGCGTTGAACAAGGCGGTCGCCACCAGCGGCGCGATGCCGCCGCCCAGGATGGAGGCGATCTCGCGCCCCACGGCGATGCCCGAATACCGCACCTTCGTGCCGAACAGCTCCGTGTACAGCGCCGGCTGCACGCCGATCATCGCGGCGTGCACGAGGCCGTTGGCGATGATGAACGCGGCGAAGATCGCCACGGTGTTGCCGGTGGACAGCAGGTAGAAGAACGGGAACGCGTAGACCATCAGGCCGATCGAGCCGATGAGGTAGACGGGCCTGCGTCCGATCTTGTCTGAGAGCCTTCCATAGGCCGCCATGTCGATCGCGTCGACCACCATGGACACCATGACGGCGGCCAGCAGGATGTTCGGCGACAGGCCGATGGATTTGCCGTAGGTCAGCGCGAAAACCAGGAAGATGTAGGAACCCGCGCCTTCGGCGATGCGGATGCCCATGCCGACCAGCATGCTGCCGAAGCTGTGGCGGAATGCGTCCACGATCGGCAGCTTGGAGCGCTCCTGCCGGCCGGTGCGCTGCTCCTCCGCCTGCAATTCCCGGAAGCTCGCGTTCTCCGGCAGGCGCAGCCGGATGTACAGGCCGACGGCGACGATGAGGATGCTGGCAAGGAACGGCACGCGCCAGCCCCAGGTCATGAAGACCTCCGTCGGCATCTGCCGGACGATCAGGAACACGCCGGCCGCCAGCACGAAGCCGAGCGATACGCCGGTCTGGCTCAGGGCCGAGGAGAAGCCCCGGCGTTTCCGGTCCACATTTTCCGAGATCAGCAGGACGCCACCGCCCCATTCGCCGCCGGCCGCGATGCCCTGCACGATGCGCAGGATCACCAGCGCAAGCGGCGCCCAGAGTCCGATCGAGGCGTAGGTCGGCAGCAGCCCCATGATCGTGGTGCTGATCCCCATCATCAGCAGCGTGATGACGAGCGCGGGCTGGCGGCCGATGCGATCGCCCAGGTGGCCGAAGATCAGGGCACCCACGGGCCGGGCCGCGTAGCCCACGGCGAAGGTGCCGAAGGCCGCCATGGTGCCGATGAGCGGATTCTTCTCGGGCGGGAAGAACAGCTCGCCGAGCACCAACGCTGCAGTCAGCCCGTAGAGGAAGAAGTCGTACCACTCGAGCAGATTGCCGGCTACGGAAGCCCAGACGTATTGCCTCAGGCGCGGAGCGTTGGAATCGGTGCGGGGGGTCATGTGGCGTGAGGCTCCCTTGTTCGAGGCCTGTGAATATACAGACGCCCGAGGATGGCGCGTCAACGCTTCGTGAGCGGCAACCGTGCCGCACGGAACACGCCGCGTGGCGTCCGTGTCCAGCTCGTTCACGATCGCCGTTGCATCGATTCCTGTGACGCCCGCTTGCTCCGCCGCCCACGATGGCCACCCGTGCGCGCGGCGTCGTCACGCTCCCCACTCGGGCGCGAATCCTCGCGTCGTCTTGAGGTAGAAGGTTGCCCCTTGCGCGCCCGCCAGCAGCGTCGGCCGATCGCCGGGCGGCAGCCGGATCCAGCTGCCGCTTGGGCACGGGCGTGTTTCGATGAGCAGTTCCCCCGCCAGCACCAGCAGTTCGGCGCTGCGCGTGTTCGCCTCAGCGACCGATTCGCCGGCGGCCAAGCGCTGCAGCACCACTTGCTCGGTGGCCGACGTGAAGAGCGGCAGCACCGCCGGACCGCTGGCGTGCTGCCAGGGCAGCGTGGCGATCCGCACGACGCGATCGTCAGCGCTGCGCATCTGCCGCAGCTTGACGAAGATGACGGTGCCGGCGTGGCTGGACGGGCGGTGGGAAGAACCGGGCGGATTACGCAGATACCAGCCGGCCGGGTAGTCGCCGCTCTCGTCGGAGAAGGTGCCCGACAGGACCAGGATCTCTTCACCCAGCGGGTGCGCGTGCCTTGGAAATCCGGATTGCGCCGCATAGCGCACGATGCTGGTGGCGCGCGCCTCCTCGTCGCCGATGCGGTCGAGCATCATCCGCTCGACGCCTCGCTGTGGCGACGTCACCCAGCGGTACGCGTCCGGCGTGACGACAACGGTGCGCGAGAAATCCGCGTTGACGAGCATGGCTTCGATCTCCGGGGCAGGACATTCCTTCCAGCGATGTCGCGTCACGTGCCGCAACCGCCCGAGGCGGACACTGCGAGTTGCCACATTCCTGACGCGACTCTGGCTGACGATCGTAGATCGCGCGGCACGGCTCACGCGGGGCTTCGAGTATCGATGAAGTCGCCGCGTGCGGCCTGGGTGGCGCTGGAGGAGCGAGGGATCCAGCGTACGCCCGATACGATCAAGCGCAAGCCTCACGTGGTGCCCACGGATTGCGCGAATTCCCGCCGATCCACTCAACAGGGATGGTTGTCTCTTTGCGAAGAAGGAATTCTGCGACACGTACCGGCGCCACGAAGTCGTGGTGCCCGACCGATGGAGCGATTGACCTCGCCCGCATGGGCGGTGGAGGCGTCGACCGGGAGGAGGGATAGGCGCCAAAGAGCCCGGACAAGGGTCCGCAGGGGTCTGGCGCGCGGATGGGGCGCGGATGAGGTGCGAACTCGGGGCGCGCCCATATCAATTCGCGCCTTGCGCCGCTAATCTGTGGTGCCGGATCCTTCCGCAGGCGATTCGATGACCGTCGGTTCACCGTGGAAGAGGGCGCGTCATCCGCCTGTGGCAGGTTGCCACCCGGTGATGGCCCTGGGGTGGAGAACGCGTCGACGACTGCGTGAGGACCATGTCCCCCGAAGTTCCTGATGACCCGTTAAACGACGCGATTCCGCGTGGTCTGCGCATCGGCGCGGCCTTCGTCTGGCGCCTGCTGGTCATCGCCGCGGCGATCGTTGCGCTCGCGCTGCTGGTGCGGATGCTGGCGGATATCGTCGTTCCGTTCTTCATCGGCATCATCGTCGCGGCGCTGCTGGTGCCGCTCTCCACGTTGCTGCAGCGCCACGGCTGGCCGAGGTGGCTCGCCATCGTCGTCGCGTTGCTCGTCGGGCTCGTGGTGATCGTCGGGCTGGCGTTCCTGGTGACGGAGCGGGTCATCACGGCGCTGCCGCAGCTGGAACAGCGGACCGCCGCGCTGGGCGATTCTCTGAAGGCCCTGCTGGCGACGCACCCCTTCGGCCTCACCGCGGACACGATCAACGGCTACGCCGCGAATCTCGCGCAGTGGGTGCGGAACAACGTGTCCAGCGTCGCGCTCCACGCGGCCAGCGCCGGTCGACATCTGGTGAACCTGCTCGAGGGCGCCATGATCGTCATCGTCGTGACGCTGTTCTTCCTGATCGACGGCGCGGGCATCTGGACCTGGGTAACGCGGCTGTTCCCGCGCCGCGCGCGGGCCCGCATCGACGTCGCGGGACGCGCCGGATGGAACACGCTTACGCACTTCTCGCGCATCCAGATCTTCGTGTCCGCGGTCGATGCGATCGGCATCGGCGTCGGCGCGTGGCTGCTGGGCGTGCCGCTGGCGTTGCCGATCGCCGTCATCGTGTTCTTCGGCGCGCTGGTGCCGATCATCGGCTCGATCGTCGCAGGCGCCCTGGCGATCGCCGTCGCCCTGTTGTTCAGCGGCTTGTCGCACGCGGCGATCATGCTGGGCATCGTGCTGCTGGTGAACCAGCTCGAAAGCAACGTGCTGCATCCGATGCTGACCGGCAGCGTCGTCAAGGTGCACCCGCTCGGCGTCATTCTCGGCGTCACGGCCGGCGCGTCCGTCGCCGGCATCGCCGGCGCCTTCTTCGCCGTCCCGGTGATCGCGACCGCGAATTCGATGATCGTCGCGGCGGCTCAGTATGGGAACCGTCCCGCGGAGGGAGTTGCCGTGATCGACGGCGCGGACGGATCGCCGTGATTCTGGCGCCCGAGGCATGAGTCTGGCTCGCGCGGCGCGCCAGCGGGGCCGTCCGCGGCGCACAGGATCGGGCTGGCTCGGCGGCATCGCCTGAAGTCCGCCTCATCGCCCCATGGCCGGCCTCGCCGGGGTCGGCGTGCCACGCGCTGTAGACTGCATCGCTCTCCTTCCGCTCATTCACGACGCAAGGCTCGCGCCCGTGCAAGTTCCCCTCTGGGTATGGCTCGCGACCGCTGCGGGCGTCGTCGGCCTCCTGGCGCTGAGCTTTTTCACCCACGTGCGCAGACCGCACGAGCCGACGATGAAGGAAGCGGGCGCGTGGACCGCCTTCTTCGTCGGCGCCTCGCTGCTCTTCGGTTGCGGTCTCGGCCTCGTGTGGAGCTGGGACCGCGGCATCGAGTTCTTCGTCGGCTACGTCACCGAGTACAGCCTGTCGGTAGACAACCTGTTCGTGTTCGTGATCATCATGTCCAGCTTCGCGGTGCCGCGCGCGGATCAGGAGAGGGTGCTGATGGTCGGCATCGCCATCGCGCTGGCCCTGCGCACCGTCTTCATCCTGCTGGGAGGGGCGGCGATCGCGCGCTTCAGCTGGGTGTTCTACGCGTTCGGGTTGTTCCTGATCTTCACCGCGGCGAAGCTGGCATTCGGCAGAAAGGCACAGG
>DASVGQ010000147.1:0-20330 GCA_036379455.1 Nevskiaceae bacterium | reverse complement strand
TCGAGGCGACCGGCGCGACGGTGCGTGACCGGCTGCGCATCTCGCCGGCCGCGCCGCTGCTGTTGCCGGTACACGCACGGCTGGACCAGGCGCGCGAGAAGGCGCGGGGCAACGCGCGCATCGGCACTACCGGCAAGGGTATCGGCCCGGCCTATGAGGACAAGGTTGCGCGCCGCGCGGTGCGTGTCGGTGATCTTTATCACCGCGAGAAGCTGGCCGCGCGCCTCGGCGAGCTGCTGGCCTTCCACAACTTCGTGCTGACCCACTATTTCCGCGAAGAGCCGGTCGATTTCCAGGCAACGCTCGACGAACTGCTGCGCTGCGCGACGCTGATCGAGCCGATGGTGGCGGACGTCACGGAGCTGCTCCGACGGCACATGGAAGGCGGCGACAACATCCTCTTCGAAGGCGCGCAGGGCGCGATGCTGGACGTCGATCACGGCACCTATCCTTACGTGACCTCCTCCAACACGACGGCCGGCTCTGCGGCTACTGGAACCGGCGTGGGTCCGGCGCGCCTCGACTACGTGCTCGGCATCGTCAAGGCCTACGCGACGCGCGTGGGCAGCGGGCCGTTTCCGACCGAGCAGGAGAACGAGGTCGGCGAGGCGATCCGCATCAAGGGCGATGAGTTCGGCACCGTAACGCGCCGGCCGCGGCGCTGCGGCTGGTTCGATGCCGTCGCGGCGCGCCGCTCGATCTTCTACAACAGCGTTTCCGGCCTGTGCGTCACGAAGCTCGACGTGCTCGACGGCATGGAGACGCTGCGCATCTGCACCGGCTATCGGGTCGACGGCAAGCTCTGCGAGACGCTGCCCGTAGACGCCGAAGGCCTGGCGGACGCCGAGCCGGTCTACGAGGATCTGCCGGGGTGGCATGAGTCGACCTTCGGGGTGACGGACTACGCGCGGCTGCCGGAAAACGCGAGGCGCTATCTCGAGCGGCTCGCGGAAGTGGCCGGCGTCGGCATCGACATCGTGTCCACCGGGCCGGATCGCGAGCAGACCATCGTATTGAAGAATCCCTTCGACTGAGGCCGCGCCTGTGCATGGTCTCCGATGCGGGAGTGCCGGTGTGCCGGCGGCGTGGCGCCGGCGTCTCAGGGGCATCTGCTACGGGAACGGGACGTGATTACGCGCAGAGACTTTCTCGCCGCCGGTGGCAAAGGCGTGGCGCTGGCGGCGCTGGGTGTGGTTCCGGGCCTGCACGCGGCGGACGGCCTGCAGTTCGGGCCGCCGCGGAACTTCTCCTTTGACGCGCTGGTTCGCGACGCCGAGGAACTGGCTGACGGCGTCTATGTTCCGCCGTCGACGGCGCTCAAGAGCATTCTCGACAAGCTCGACTACAAGGCGTGGGGCGAAATCCACTACCGCACCGAGGACGCCCTGTTCGCGGCCGGACCGGGGCAGTATCCCGTCACCTTCTTCTCGCAGGGCCAGTTCTTCCAGGTGCCGGTGCGCATGCACGTCGTCGCATCGCAGGGCGGCGCCATGCAGGAACGGGAGGTCCTGTATCGAGAGTCATATTTTGAAGTACCCGCCGACAACCCGGCGCGACGGCTGCCCGACGACGCCGGCTTTGCCGGCTTCCGCTTCCAGGAGAGCCGGCTGGGCGACCAGAAGAAGCTGCCGTGGCGCAGGAACGACTGGGTGGCGTTCCTCGGCGCGTCGTATTTCCGCGCGATCGGCGCGCTCTACCAGTACGGCCTGTCGGCGCGCGGCATCGCCATCAATACGCAGGTCGCGGGGTACAGCGAGGAGTTCCCGAACTTCACACACTTCTATTTCCAGACGCCTGGCGGCGACAGCCACACGGTGACGGTCTACGCGCTGCTCGACGGACCCAGCATCACCGGCGCGTATCGCTTCGACATGACGCGCAACAAGGCGGTGCTCATGGACGTCGAAGCCGCGCTGTTCCTGCGCAAGGACGTGGCGCGCTTCGGCGTGGCGCCGCTGACTTCCATGTACTGGTTTTCCGAGACCATCAAGCCGACGGCCATCGACTGGCGTCCGGAGGTGCACGATTCCGACGGTCTTTCGCTTTGGACCGGCCGCGGCGAGCACATCTGGCGGCCGCTGGCGGACCCCGCGCAGCCGGTGGTTTCCGCCTTCATGGACGAGAACCCGCACGGCTTCGGCCTGTGCCAGCGCGACCGCGACTTCGACCACTATCTGGACGGCGTGCACTACGAGCGTCGGCCGACGCTGTGGGTCGAGCCGCTGGGCAAATGGGGCAAGGGCGCGGTGCAGCTGGCCGAGCTGCCGACCGACGACGAGATCAACGACAACATCGTGGCGTTCTGGGTGCCCGAGAAGCCCGCCATGGCCGGCGATCGTTATCGGCTGAAGTACCGGCTGCACTGGGTGGCGGAAGAGCCGTTCCCCTCGGACCGCGCGCACTGCCACGCCACGCGGCTGGGGCGCGGCGGCCAGCCCGGCCTGCCGCGGCCGCCGGACTCGCACAAGTTCGTGGTCGAGTTCCAGGGCGGGCCGCTGAAGTCGCTGCCCAAGGGTGTGCTGCCTGAAGCGGTCGTCACGGCATCGCGGGGCACACTTTCGTGGATCTTCACCGAAGCCGTGCCGGACGACATCCCGGGCCACTGGCGCGCGTTCTTCGATCTCAAGGCCGATGGCAAGGAGCCCGTGGACCTGCGCCTGTACCTGCGGAACGGATCCGAGGCGCTTACGGATACGTGGATCTACACTTGGCGGCCGCTGTAGGCGGCAGCCATCCAGCGACCCGAGCGTGCACCGTGGCCGACACGCGCCGCGCGTGCGCTTGCAAGGATCAGCGCTTCGACACGAAGCGATTGCCCTCGATATAGAAGCGCAGGGGCTTGTGCGCCCACTCGCCGGCGTAGTCCACGCCGATGCGCGCGCTGCTGCCGATCGTGAAGGCCGCCGACACGGCAGGGGGCTCGGCGAGGTAGAGCGTGTCGCTCAGGAGGTCGTGCCCGTAGTCGTCCAGGTCGATGTCCATCGCCTTGCACAGCCTTCCCGGGCCGTTGGTGTTGGTCGACAGGTTGGCGATCGGTTCGAGCGCGCGCAGCAGTACGGCGGTCCCGACGCCTTCCGGCTCCGTGACGACGTTCATGCAGTGGTGCATGCCGTAGACCAGATAGACGTAGATGTGTCCCGGTGGCCCGAACATCGCGCGCGTGCGGGGCGTCTCGCCGCGCGCCGTATGCGCGGCCATGTCGCCGGGGCCGAGGTAGGCCTCGGTTTCCACGACGCGTCCCACGCGGGACTCGTCGCCCACGCGGTGCACCAGCCACTTGCCCAGCAGCTCGCGGGCGACGCGCCGCGTGTCGCGGTCGTAGAAGCGTCGGGGCAGCGGTTTGAGGGCGCGCAGCGCGGCGGCATCGACGCCGTCCGCGAGAACGACGTGGCCGCTGGTCGAGGGGCGAAGCATCGCGTGGGCGTCTCCCTGTGCACAAGGGCCGCCAGTGTATGGCGCGCGGAGGGATGCAAGCGTCGCGCTGCAGCTCCGCGGCGTTGCCCGCGTGGCCGGCACGACTTCCATGCGGCGGGAATCCTCCGAGCGTTGCCGGCATGCGGGGTGGCGTTGTGTGGCCGGTGCGTCGGCAGGTGGCGCCACGGCGCGTCTGTGGCGTGCCCGGAGTCGGGGACGGGCGCGGGATTACACTTCCGCGCTCGCACGGCGCGCCCTGCTTCCATGGAATCGGCATGAACGAGCTCGAGACTCTCAACCACGCGTGGTTTCTCAGCGTGAACGCGTTGCCCGGCACGCCGCACTGGCTGCTCGTGATCGCGGTGCTGCTCGCGAAAGATGCCGTGTACCTGCTCCCACTGCTGTTCGTCGGCCTGTGGCTGTGGACCGGCCACGTCTGCCGCCGCACGCTGCTGGAGGCCTGCCTGGTGGTCGTCATCGGCCTCATCATCAGCCAGATCATCGGCGTGGCGTGGCCGCAGCCGCGGCCCTTTGCGCTCGGGCTCGGGCATCAATGGATTCCCCACGTGGCCAACGCTTCTTTCCCCAGCAACCACATGACCGTCTTCACCGCGGCAGGCTTGACGCTGCTGTTCGGACGCGCCTCGGCGTGGGGCCTGCTCACGCTGCTGGTGGCCATCGGCGTGGCTTGGGCGCGCGTTTTCCTCGGCGTGCATTTCCCGCTCGACATGTTCGGCGCGATCGGCGTGGCGATCCTCGCCTGGGTCGCGGTGACTCCCGTCTGGAGCCGCGCCGGCGACGCCGTCACGGACGTTCTCGAGTGGCTGTATCGGCGCGCTTTCGCGTGGCCGATACGCCACGCGCTGGCGCGCCGCTAGCCGTCCAGCCGATCCCAGAACATGCAGTGGTGCGCGGCGTTGACGTCGATCCCCGGGCGGATGGCGTAGGGCACGAGCTGCAGGACGTCCGCCGGCGCCTCATACCGGGGCCAGCGCGCGAGGCCTTCGCCGTTCGGGTTCCCGTCGCGGATGAAGTTGCCCCAGTAGGCGATCATGCGCTCCGACAGGGACTGCGATGCAGCTGGCAGCGGCCGATGCGGGAACACGTATTGCTGGTTCGAGACGTGCACGGGCCCACCCTGACCGCCGAGCACGGGCGGCGCGTTCGGATCGTCGAACTCATAGGCGTAGAGCGGCGCCTTTCCGCTCCGCTGAGCGATGCCGAAGGTCTTCACGTCCGTGCAGATGCCGAGCACGCCGGGCTTGTCCGCCGTGATGGTGTTGAGCGCGAGGTTGCCGGTGCGGTAGCGATCCAGCGGATATTCCTGTGCGACCGCAGAGGCGTGTGCGCCGAACTGCGTCTCGAGCGCCGAAAGATATTCCGTCTCGTTTGCCGGGTTGGGCGTGCCGTCGCCGAGCTTGCCCTGGAAGCTGTAGAAGCCTGGAATGAGCTCGTACTTCACGAAGCCCATGAGCGTGGGCAGGCTGCCGATTGCCGTGGCCGGCTGCTCCGGCAGCACGCTGCCGCCGACGCTCGGACCCCACATGATGCGGCGTCCGAGACTCTTCTGGGCATTGAGGAAATCGGCTGCGGTGAGCTTGGGAGAGCGCAGGCACGCGGCGACTTGCTGCGGCGAACCGACGTCGCAATGCAACGCTGCGAGCACTTCCTCTTCCGGTCGGTATTGGGCCTGCAGCTTTGGCCAGTTGAAGGCGCAGGGGCCGCTCTGGACGATCATCTTCTGGAACAGGCCGCGGGTATCTGGCGATACCGCGCTCATGCAGGTCATCAGCGCGCCCGCGGACTCGCCGCCCAGCGTGACGTTGTCTGGATTGCCCCCGAAGGCCGCGATGTTGTCCTTCACCCAGCGCAGCACCGCACCCACGTCCTGGATGCCGTAGTCGCCGCTGTCCGCGGAGCCGTTGTCGAGCGCCGGGCTGGCCAGGAAACCGAGGATGCCGAGCCGGTAGTTGAAGGTCACGACGATCACGTGCTGATCCGCGGCCAGCGCCGAGCCGTTGATGCCCGAGCCGCCGCTGAGCACGAAGGCGCCACCCGGAATGTAGACCAGCACCGGCAGGTCGTGCACCGTCCCCGCCGGCCGCCAGACGTTCAAGTACAGGCAGTCCTCGGTGCGATCCTGCGCCTGGGCGCCGGGCGCGCCGGCATTCTGCGGACACAGCGGTCCCGGCTTGTCGGCATTGAGCACGCCCGACCACGCGGCGCGCGGTTCAGGAGCGCGGAAGCGCAGTGCGCCGACCGGCGGCGCGGCGTAGGGGATCCCGAGAAACTTGATGACGGGTCCGTCCTCGACGCCGCGTACCTGCCCTTTCGTGGTGGTCACGAGCGCCGGGCTGGGCGGCGAGGGCGGGGTCGGCGGCGGAGGCGGGTACTGTTCCGTGCAGGCGCCAAGCGCGAGGGCTCCGAGACAAATCAGCGCAAGACGGGCTGCGCCGCCGCGGGTTCTGCCGTGGACCTTCATCGTCGCCTCTCCTCTCGTGATGGTTCTTCTACGATCGCGCGCGGCCATTCAGTCGCGCGGCGGTCGGGTATTTGCGTGCGGAGTACACCGTCGCGGAGGCGCGTGTCAAGCAAGGCCCGGCGGCCTTTGCGACGCCGCGCGCCGGACGCCGCATCCAGCCGATGCGGACAGATGTACCTGCGGAACGAGGCCGATGGCAAACGTAGCGACGATGGAGCGCGGCGTGAGCACCTCGACCAGAGCGTGCGCGTCGACGCCGTGCAAGGCTGCGCCGTAGCCCCGATGCGACCACGGCAGTACGCGTCCGTGCCATCGCAGGCATGCATTGCCGTCGACGACGACGAAGGCGCCGTCGGGGAGCTCCGATAGCCGAGCCCGCCAGGTTCTCTTCCCGCCGTCAGGCGTCAAACGCTGGCGGTGCAGGATCGCGTCGATGCGCTGTACGCGCGGATTCGGCCTGCCGATGAGTGGACGGTTTGCGGCGCACCACGCGTTCTTGAATTCCACGTACCGCTCGCGACGGCAACAGGCGCAGGGCCGATGGCCGGCGGCGAAAGCGGTGGCTTCATCGAGGAAGAACAGCTCGGACCACGTGTGCGGGCTGAACACCGCGCGGTGGACGCCCTTGAACTGCAGCCGACACGTGATCCACGCCTTGCTGCGCCACTGCACGACGATGCGCTGATGTTCGTCGTGCAGGATGCCGCGGTTGCCGGTCCATGCGCCGCGTGCGGCAACGGCCTCCAGCGTTCCGAAAGGCGTGACGCGATTCTGTAGCGGCATAGAATTGGGGTCAGGTCCGCATTTTCACGAGGTGTCATGGCACGCCGGCCGCGTCTGTCCATCCCCGGTTATCCCCATCACGTCATCCAACGCGGGAACAACGGGCAGCCCGTCTTCAAGGACGACGATGATCGCGCGCGGCTGCTCGAGCTGTGGGCGGAATACAGCCGCCAGGAACACGTCGCGATCCATGCTTACGTGTTGATGGACAATCATATCCACCTGCTGGCGACGCCGACGACTGCGGACGGGCTATCGCGCCTGATGCAGGCCGTGGGGCGGCGCTATGTGCAGTACTACAACCGCCGCCATGAACGTAGCGGAACGCTGTGGGAAGGCCGCTTCCGTTCATCGGTGGTCCAGTCCGATCGCTACCTGCTGGCCTGCATGGTGTACATCGACCTCAACCCGGTGCGCGCGGGCATGGTCGCGAAGCCCGCGGATTACTGGTGGTCCAGCCATCGGCATTACGTCGGCCAGGTCGCGGATCGACTGGTCACGCCACATCCGTTGTACTGGGCGCTTGCCAACACGCCGTTCGCGCGTGATCAAGCCTACGTGGCGCTGGTGGCGGCCGGTCTCAGTAGTGCGCAGACAGCCGCGTTGAGCGAGAGCGCCATGCATAACCGGACGACGGGGGACTCCGCGTTCATCGACGAGCTCGAGAAGTTGACGGGGCGTCGCGTGCGCCCGGGGGCGGCCGGGCGTCCGCGCAAGCGGGAGGGTAACGGAGACCCACGTGGGGGCAGCGCGCCGCGCAGCGCTCAGATGTGACCTGTCCCTAATAATTATTGACGACTCGCATTGGGCGAGACAATGTGTACCTGACCCCGATTGTTCTTGTTGCCTGAACCGAAGAGCGGGTTTACGATGCCGCGGTTTTGCGTGATCGCGGAGCGGGGCCATGGCACAGGAAGCAGGGGTTGATCCTCGGACGGCTGCGGCAAGCGACGGCCTCTACCACCCGGAGTACGAGCACGACGCCTGCGGCATCGGCTTCGTCGCGCATATCAAGGGCCAGAAGAGCCACGGGATCATCGATCAGGGCCTGCTGATCCTGAAGAACCTCAACCATCGCGGAGCCATCGGCGCCGACAAGCTGATGGGCGACGGCGCGGGCATCCTGATCCAGATTCCGGACGCCTTCTATCGTGAGGAGATGGCGGCGCAGGGCGTCACGCTGCCGCCGGTCGGCGAGTACGGCGTGGGCATGGTGTTCCTGCCGAAGGAGACCGCCTCACGGCTGGCCTGCCAGCAGGAGATCGAACGCAAGGTGCGGGAAGAGGGGCAGGTCCTGCTCGGCTGGCGCGACGTGCCGGTCGACCACGACATGCCGATGTCGCCCACGGTGCACGCCAAGGAGCCGGTGATCCGGCAGATCTTCATCGGCCGCGGCCCGGAGATCACCGTCACCGACGCGCTGGAACGCAAGCTCTACGTCATCCGCAAGTCCGCGAGCCACGCCATCCAGGCGCTCAACCTCCTGCACGGGCGCGAGTACTTCGTGCCGTCGATGTCGGCCCGCACGGTGGTCTACAAGGGGCTGCTGCTGGCCCGCCAGGTCGGCATCTACTACAAGGACCTGCAGGATCCACGGGTGGTGTCCGCCATCGCGCTGGTGCACCAGCGCTTCTCGACGAATACCTTCCCGGAATGGCCGCTGGCTCACCCGTACCGGATGATCTGCCACAACGGCGAGATCAACACCGTGAAAGGCAACTACAACTGGACGCGCGCGCGGCGCGGCGCGATGAAATCGGAGCTGCTCGGCGCGGACCTGGAGAAGCTCTACCCGATCATCTACGAAGGGCAGTCCGACACCGCCTGTTTCGACAACACGCTCGAACTGCTGGTGATGGGCGGCTATCCCATCGCGCAGGCGATGATGATGATGATTCCGCAGGCGTGGGAGAACCACACGCTCATGGATCCCAACCTGCGTGCGTTCTACGAGTACTACGCGCCGATGATGGAGCCGTGGGACGGCCCGGCCGCGATCGCCTTCACCGACGGCCGCTACATCGGCGGCACGCTGGATCGCAACGGCCTGCGCCCGGCGCGCTTCATCGTCACCGATGACGATCTGGTGGTCATGGCGTCCGAAGCCGGCGTGCTGCCGATCTCGGAATCCCGCATCACGAAGAAGTGGCGCCTGCAGCCGGGCCGCATGTTCCTCATCGACCTGGAGGAAGGCCGCATCATCGAGGACGAGGAGCTCAAGGCGACCTTCGCCAACGCCAAGCCCTACAAGTCCTGGCTGCACAGCGTGTGCGTCAAGCTCGAAGAGCTGCAGCTGGACCCCGCCAAGGTGAAGCCGGTGGAAGACACCTCGGCGTCCATGCTCGATCGCCAGCAGGCCTTCGGTTACACGAAGGAGGACGTCAAGACGATCCTCACGCCGATGGCCGTCGGTGCCCAGGAAGCCAACGGCTCGATGGGCAACGACGCGCCGCTGGCGGTGATGGCGATGAAGGACAAGCCCTTCTACAACTACTTCCGGCAGCTCTTCGCACAGGTCACGAATCCACCGATCGATTCCACGCGCGAAGCGCTGGTGATGTCGCTGGTGTCCTTCATCGGGCCGCGACCGAACCTGCTGGACATCAACAACACCAATCCGCCGATGCGGCTGGAGGTCCAGCAGCCGCTGCTGGACGACGCCGACATGGCCAAGCTGCGCAACATCGAGGCACACACCAGCGGCAACTTCCGTTCCTTCGAGCTGGATATCTGCTACCCCGTGGCATGGGGCAAGGAAGGCGTCGAGGCGCGCCTGGCGTCGCTGTGTGCGCAGGCGGTCGACGCCGTCAAGTCCGGCCACAACATCCTCATCGTGACCGACCGCCGCATGGACGCCGAGCATGTCGCGATTCCCGCGCTGCTGGCCGTCTCGGCGATCCATCAGCACCTCGTGAACGTCGGCCTGCGCGCCAGCACCGGGCTGGTGGTCGAGACCGGTTCCGCGCGTGAGGTGCACCACTTCGCGTTGCTCGGCGGCTACGGCGCGGAGGCCATCCATCCCTATCTGGCGCTGGAAACCGTCGCGCAGATCGGCGCCGAGCAGCCCGACCTGACGCCGGAACTTGCCCTGGAGCACTACCGCAAGGCGATCGCCAAAGGCCTGAAGAAAGTGATGTCGAAGATGGGCATCTCGACGTGGATGTCCTACTGCGGCGCGCAGATCTTCGAGGCCATCGGCCTGAACCACGCGTTCATCGAGAAGTATTTCCACGGCACCGCGTCGAACATCGAGGGCATCGGCGTGTTCGAGGTGGCCGAGGAGACGCTGCGGCTGCATCGCGCGGCCTTCGGCGACGCGCAGGAACTGGTCTACCAGCTGGAGGACGGCGGCGAGTACTACTGGCGCGTGCGCGGCGAGGAGCACATGTGGACGCCGGACGCCATCGCCAAGCTGCAGCATGCGACGCGCGGCGACGACTTCGCCACCTACAAGGAATACGCGCAGATCATCAACGACCAGTCGCAGCGCTTCATGACGCTGCGCGGCCTGTTCGAATTCCGCATCGATCCGTCGAAGGCGATCCCGATCGACGAGGTCGAGCCCGCCGGCGAGATCGTCAAGCGCTTCGCCACCGGCGCCATGTCGCTGGGCTCGATTTCCACCGAGGCGCACACGGCGCTGGCCGTCGCCATGAACCGTATCGGCGGCAAGTCGAATACCGGCGAGGGTGGTGAGGATCCGCTGCGCTACCGCGCCGAGCTGCGCGGCGAGGCCTTCAAGGAGGGCACCACGCTGTCATCGGTGCTCGGCAAGGAGAACATCGTCGCGGACCTCAAGCTGCGCAAGGGCGATTCGTTGCGCAGCCGGATCAAGCAGGTGGCCGCCGCGCGCTTCGGCGTCACGGCGGAGTACCTGAATTCCGCCGACCAGATCCAGATCAAGATGGCGCAGGGCGCCAAGCCCGGCGAGGGCGGGCAGCTGCCGGGCCGCAAGGTGAGCAACTACATCGCCAAGCTGCGCTTCTCGGTGCCCGGCGTCGGGCTCGTGAGCCCGCCGCCCCACCACGATATCTACTCGATCGAGGACCTCGCGCAGCTCATCCACGACCTGAAGATGGTCAATCCGAACGCGTCGATCTCCGTCAAGCTGGTCGCCGAGGTCGGCGTCGGGACGGTGGCCGCGGGCGTCTGCAAGGCCAAGGCCGACCACCTGGTGATTTCCGGCCATGACGGAGGCACCGGCGCTTCACCGTGGTCGTCGGTCAAGTACGCCGGCGCGCCGTGGGAGCTGGGGCTTTCGGAGACCCAGCAAACGCTGGTGCTCAACCGGCTTCGTTCGCGCATCCGCGTGCAGGCCGACGGGCAGATGAAGACCGGCCGCGACGTCGTCATCGCCGCGATGCTGGGCGCCGACGAGATGGGCTTTGCCACCGCGCCGCTGGTCGTCGAAGGCTGCATCCAGGCGCGCAAGGGGCACATCAACACCTGCCCGGTCGGCATCGCCACGCAGGATCCGGTGCTGCGCAAGAAGTTCACCGGCCAGCCCGACCACATCATCCGCTACTTCATGTTCGTCGCCGAGGAAGCGCGCACGATCATGGCGCAGCTCGGGATCCGCAAATTCGACGACCTGATCGGCCGCGTGGACCTGCTCGACCAACGCAAGGCCATCGCACACTGGAAGGCCAGGGGGCTGGACTTCAGCCGCATCCTCTATCGGCCACTGCCGGTGATGGAAGGCGATCCGCTGCGTCATACGGAAAGCCAGGACCACGAGCTCGAACGTTCGCTGGACCACAAGCTGATTGCCCAGGCGGCGCCGGCGCTGGAACGCGGTGAGCGGGTGTCCTTCATCTCGCCGGTGCGCAACGTCAACCGCACGGTGGGCGGCATGTTGGCCGGCGCGGTGGCGCGCAAGTACGGCCACGCGGGGCTGCCGGACGACACCATCCACATCCAGCTGGAAGGCACGGCGGGGCAGTCGGTCGGCGCCTTCCTGCCGCACGGGGTAACGCTGGACGTCGTCGGCGGCGCCAACGACTACGTTGGCAAGAGCCTGTCCGGCGGCCGCCTCGTCGTGCGCGTCAATACCGAGTTCCGCGGCCGCGCGGTCGACAACATCATCGTCGGCAACACGGTGCTGTACGGCGCCGTGGAAGGTGAAGCCTATTTCAACGGCGTGGCCGGCGAACGCTTCGCAGTGCGCAATTCCGGTGCGGCGGCGGTGGTCGAAGGCGCGGGCGATCACTGCTGCGAATACATGACCGGCGGCACGGTTGCCGTGCTCGGCCGGGTCGGGCGCAACTTCGCCGCCGGCATGTCCGGTGGTATCGCCTACGTCTACGACCCAGAAGGCGTCTTCGAGCGCTATTGCAATCTTGAAGGCCTCGATCTCGGCCCGGTCGTCGAAGCCCAGCAGCAGCGCGCCGACGCGGACCATAGCCTGTGGCATCGGCGGCTGCGGACCAGCCAGCCCGAGCCGGACGAAGTGATCCTCAAGGGCCTGATCGAGGCGCATTTCAAGTACACCGGCAGCACGCGCGCCCGGGAGATCCTCGATGGTTGGGCGGATGCCCGCGGCGATTTCGTCAAGGTCTTTCCGCGCGAATACCGGCGCGCCCTCGGCGACATCGCCAGGACGCGCGCGCGCGCCGCGGCGGCCGCAGCCCACAAGGCGGTCGCTGCCTGAAGCATCCGCGCGGAGAAACCACAATGGGAAAAATCACGGGCTTCCTCGAGTACGAACCAATCGAGGAGCATCACGCGCCGGTCCGCGAGCGAGTGCTGAGCTTCCACGAGTTCATCGCGACGCTCACGCACGACGAGGCGAAAATCCAGGCGGCGCGCTGCATGGACTGCGGCCTGCCGTTTTGCCAGAACGGCTGTCCGGTCAACAACCTGATCCCGGAATGGAACGATTTCGTCTATCACGGTGACCTGCACAAAGCGCTGCTGTCGCTGCACTCGACGAACAACTTTCCGGACTTCACCGGGCGCATCTGCCCGGCGCCGTGCGAGACGGCGTGCACGCTCAACATCAACAGCAAGCCGGTCGGCATCAAGTCGCTGGAGAAGTACATCGTCGAGACCGGCTTTGCCAACGGCTGGGTGATCCCGTTGCCGGCGGCGCACAGGACGGGCAAGCGCGTGGCGATCGTCGGCTCCGGGCCGGCGGGGCTGGCCGCCGCCCAGCAGCTGGCGCGCGTGGGCCACGACGTGACGGTGTTCGAGAAGAACGACCGCATCGGCGGCCTGCTGCGCTACGGCATCCCCGGCTTCAAGCTCGAGAAGCGCGTCGTCGAGCGACGGCTGGCGCAGATCGAGGCGGAAGGCGTGATCTTCCGGCCCGGCGTCTACGTCGGGCGGGAACGCGCGCCGCACGTCACGAACCTCGCGACGGAGACCATCGCGCCCGAGCAGCTGATCGCCGACTTCGACGCGGTGCTGCTGTGCATCGGCTGCGAGGCGCCGCGCGATCTGCCCATCACCGGCCGCAAGCTCAGGGGCGTGGAGTTCGCGATGGAATTCTTGCCGCAACAGAACCGCGTGGACGCCGGCGACAAGCTGCGCCGCCAGCTGCGGGCGACCGACAAGGACGTCGTCATCATCGGTGGCGGCGACACCGGATCGGACTGCGTGGGCACCTGCAATCGGCAGGGCGCGGCCAACGTGACGCAGATCGAGCTCATGCCGCGGCCGCCGGAACACGAGGACAAGTCGATGACCTGGCCCTACTGGCCGATCAAGCTGCGCACCTCCACCTCGCATGAGGAGGGCGTGGAGCGCGACTGGTCGATCGCCACCAAGCGCTTCGAGGGCAAGGCCGGCAAGATCGAGAAGCTGGTGTGCTGCCGGCTCGAGTGGGAAGGCCGCAAGTCGAAGGAGATTCCCGGCTCCGAGTTCGAGATCAAGGCGGGCCTCGTGCTGCTGGCGATGGGCTTCCTGCATCCGCCGGCCGAAGTCCTGGACGCGTTCGGCGTGGACAAGACGGCGAGCGGCACGGCCAAGGCCACGGAGAAGAAGGAAGGCGGTTACCGGACGAACGTCGATAAGGTGTTCGTGGCCGGTGATGCGCGGCGCGGGCAATCGCTCGTGGTATGGGCGATCCGCGAAGGCCGTCAGGGCGCGCGCGCGGTGGACGAGTTCCTCATGGGGCGTACTGACCTGCCGCGCTAGTCGCGCTTCGCAGACCGCAGCTGCGCGTCGTCACGTCCGCCGCTGGAGTGTCTGCACGCGGACCGGCAGGCCGTCGAACGCAAGGCGCCGGCGCAGTCGATGCGCGGCGCATTGACAGCGCATCGATGGGTTCCGATTCCCTGGTCGCGACCCTGCGCGTGCGACGCGCCGGCAGTGGGCGTCGTTCGCCGCTGTGTCCGCGAACGGATGCGGCTCGCTCATGAAGCCGTGCGCCGTGTGCGCGGAATATGCAACGCCGGGCCGGGATTGTGGTCGCATGCGTGCTCGATGATCGAGCGCGACGCGGCGGAGCTGCATGCGGACAAGAAGATTGGCGACATTTGCGGGAGCGGTGGCGGCGACGCTCGTCATTGCGGGTTGCTCGAGCGCGTCGGGAACGCCGGTACACACCGTGCGCTGGTATACCGGACACGACGAAGCGCGCGTGGCGATGGTGCAACGCTGCGACGCACAGCCGATGAAGCTCGCGAACACTCCCGACTGCATCGACGCGCACGACGCCGCGGAAGATCTCGGCGTGCAGCTGGCGGGCGCGACCACTCAATCGGCGCCGCAGGGTTGACCGCCGCGCACCGCGGTGCGATGCGGCTCGCCGCACGTGTACCCCATGCGAGCGTTTGCCGGTGTGCGGTGCGCCGTGCGCGGACCGCGCCGGGATGCGGTCGGGGTCCCCTGATGGAGCAGCGGCTATATTCGGTTGCGCGTGGGTGGCGCGTGCAGTGAAGGATTCAGTGCGAATGGCAAGACCATGGATTGGATTGGGAACCGGGGGCCGCAACGAGCAAGGTCGTTACGAGCTCGCCGCGGACTACTCCTGGTGCGTCTACCGGGCGGGCGGTCTGCCGCTGCTGATTCCGCCGGTCGGCAAGGGCGCCGCCGCGTCCGCATGGACCGAGCGTCTTGACGCCTTCGTTTTCACCGGCGGTCGCGATCTGGATCCGCGCTTCTACGGCGAGCCGGCCACGGACGTCATCGATCGACTGGATCCGGAACGCGACGAGGCGGAGATGGCGCTCATGCGCGCGGCGCTGGACTCCCGCAAGCCGATCCTCGCGATCTGCCGCGGCATGCAGGTGCTCAACGTGGCGCTGGGCGGCAATCTTTATCCGGACATTCCCGCTGCCTTCGGTACCGAGGTCATCCACCGGTTGCCGCCGCACGAGCCGACGACGCACGGCGTGCAGATCACTCCGCAGTCGCGCCTCGCGGCGCTGATGGGAGCCACGCAGACCAGCGGTATCTCGTGGCACCACCAGGCGCTGCGCGACGTGGCCCGCGGGCTGGTTGCGGTGGCGCACGCGCCGGACGGCGTGATCGAGGCGGTGGAGACGACCGACGAAGGCCGCTGGTTGTTCGGCATCCAGTGGCATCCGGAGATCACCGCAGCGAAGGATCCCGCGCAGCAGCGCATCTTCGACGCGCTCGTCGGGGCCGCAGCCCACGCCTGCGTGCGTGCCAAGGCAAGGCGCCGCAGCGAGCGCACCGCGCAAGCCTGAACCGCGCTGCGACGCGGTCCTGGCGTGTGCAGATTCCCTGCGGGACGCGCCGGACACCCTCGCTACAATCGCCCGCATCGACCATCACGCTCATCGGGAGGACATCGTGCCCACACGCCGCAGCTCGCCTGCCCGCAAGGCGACCGCAGGAAAGAAGCGCCAGCCTGCAGACCACACCAAGGCGGTTGGCCCGACCTGGACCGCCGCCGCGGCCACGATCCCGCCGCCGGAAGACCGGCCGTTCCCGGGCGTCATCGCGCTGCGGGTGGATGCGACCGACACCGCGCGCGGCATCTTCCGCGTCCACGAGGCGATTCCAGTCGCGCCCGGCGAGCTCATCCTGCTGTACCCGAAATGGATCCCCGGCCATCACTCGCCGACCGGTCCGATCGACAAGCTCGCGGGTCTGACCATCTCGGCCGCCGGCGCGCGCGTGGAGTGGCGACGCGATCCCTACGATGTACACGCCTTCCACATCACTGTGCCGAAAGGCGTGGCGCAGATCGACGTCGACTTCGAGTATCTGTCCGCGCGCGGACGCGGCGAGGGGTCGCCCGAGATGACGGCAACGATGCTCAACCTCGTGTGGAGCAAGGTGTCGCTGTATCCCGGCGGCTACTACACCCGCGGCGTGCGCTTCGAGGCCGGCGTGACGCTGCCGTCCGGCTGGCGGTTCGGCACCGCGCTCGAGCGTGCATCGGCGTCGGGTGACACGTACGTGTTCGAACCGGTCGGCTACGACACGCTGGTGGACTCCCCGATCTACGCGGGGCAGCACTTCAAGCGGCTCGATCTTGATCCCGGCGCCAAGGTTCCGGTCCGCATGAACCTCGTGGCGGATGCACCGAAGTACCTTGCGGTCACGCCTCGACAGCTCAAGCTGCATCGCAACCTCGTGCAGCAGGCCTACCGGTTGTTCGGTTCGCACCATTACGATCACTACGACTTCCTCGTCTCGCTTTCGGACCAGCTCGGCAAGAAGGGCGTCGAGCACCACCGGTCGAGCGAGGACGGCACCTTCGTCGATTACTTCACCGACTGGAAGAACCACGCCGCGGGCCGCGACCTGTTCGCGCACGAGTTCGAGCATTCGTGGAATGGGAAATTCCGCCGACCGGCGGACCTGTGGACGCCGAACTTCAACGTGCCGATGGGTGACTCGTTGCTGTGGGTCTACGAGGGACAGACCCAGTACTGGGGCTTCGTGCTGACGGCCCGCGCGGGGCTGTGGACGCCCGAAGAGTTCCGCGACGCGATGGCACAGGTGGCCGCGCGGTACGACCGCGGTCGCCCCGGCTTTGCGTGGCGCAACATCCAGGACACCACCAACGATCCGACGATCTCCCGCCGCTCTCCCAAGGCCTACCGCAGCTGGCAGATGAGCGAGGACTACTACTCCGGCGGACAGCTCGTGTGGCTGGCGGTCGACGCGAAGCTGCGCGCGCTGTCGAACGGCAAGCGCTCGCTGGATGATTTCGCGCGCGCCTTCTTCGGCATGGACAGCGGCAGCTTCGTGACGCGGACCTACGAACTCGCCGAGGTGGTGGAGACGCTCGACCGCATCGCCGGCTTTCCATGGGAGGAGTTCCTGCGCAGCCGCATCGCGGCGAAGAGCCCGCCGCTGGACGGCGTCGGGGCCGCCGGGTGGCAGCTTGCCTACAGCGACAAACAGAGTGAATACGGCAAGCAGCTCGCCAAGCGCGCCGGCTATGCGCCGGGCTTCATGTATTCCGTCGGGCTCGGCGTCGGCAAGAACGGACACGTCCACGACGTGCTGTGGGGTGGTCCGGCGTTCAATGCCGGGATCGGGTCGGGCGAGACGCTCGTCGCCGTCAACGGACTCGCCTACCGACCGGAGGTGCTGGAGGAAGCGATCCGCGCGGCGCAGGACGAACCCGCCAGAATCGAGATGCTCATGAAGTATCAGGACCGCTATCGCAGCGTCGCCGTCGACTGGCACGGCGGCCTGCAGTATCCGCACCTGGAACGCATCGAAGGCGCGCCGGATTACCTCAGCGCCATCGACATGCCCCGCGCCTGACGCGGCGTTGCACACCGGAGTGGGGTGATCTCGCCTGGGCGAACGCGGAAAGCCCTGCGGGCTGGCGATAGTCCGTCAAGGTGGCGGTCGGCGCGGATGCGCTTCGCGGGTCCATCGACGATGCGACACACGGGCGTCCGCGATGCCGCCGACGGCAGGTTACATGGAGGTTTGGCATGAAGCGCATTCTGGTTCTCGGCGCCGGCTTTTCAGGCCTGTGGTGCGCGGTCGGCGCCGCGCGGGCGCTCGATGAGCTGCAGGCGTCCGCGGACGACGTCGAGATCACGGTCGTCAACCGCGATGCGTGGCACAACGTGCGCGTGCGCGACTACGAGTCGGATCTCAGCCGGGTGCGGGTGCCACTGCACGACGTGCTCGACCCGGTCGGCGTGCAGCTGGTCGAAGGCGAGGTCACGGGCTTCGACGTGGCAAGGCACGAGGTCGCGGTCGAGACCGGGGGAAAGACGCAGCGGCTCGGCTACGACCGCATGGTGTTCGCGCTCGGCAGCCGGCTCGTGCGACCGGATATTCCGGGCCTCGCGGAACACGCCTTCGATGTGGACACGTGGGCCGCCGGCCAGCGGCTCAACGAGCACATCGCCGCGCTGCCCGCGCAACCGCGCGCGGCGGGCCGATTCACGGTGCTCGTCGTGGGCTCCGGGTTGACCGGCTGCGAAGCCGCCACCGAGGCGGCCGGCAAGCTCAGGGCGTCGATCGAGCGCGCCGGCCTGACGGGCAAAGTCGAGCCACGCGTGATCATTGCGGACCACGCCGGACACATCGGTTCAAACATGGGCGACAGCGCGATGCCGGGCATTTCCGAGGCGCTGGCGGCGCTGGGAATCGAGAGCCGCACCGGCGTGCGCGTCACCGCCATCGACGCGGCAGGCGCGATAGTGGACGGCAGCGAGCGCATCGACGCGGCAACCGTCATCTGGTGCGCCGGCATGCACGCGAACCCGCTGGCCGCGCGCTTCGGCGTGCCGCTGGATCGCTTCGGACGCCTTGCGGTGGATGAATTCCTGCGCGCCGCGGGCATCAAGGACGTGTTCGCGGCGGGCGACGTGGCGCACTTCGAGATCAGCCCGGGCCACGACAACGTCATGTCCTGCCAGCACGGGCGCCCGATGGGGCGCTTTGCCGGCCACAACGTGGTCTGCGACCTGCTCGGCAAACCGATGCTGCCGCTGCGGATCGACTGGTACACGACCATCCTCGACCTCGGCGCGTGGGGCGCTGTCTATACCGAAGGCTGGGATCGCCGCGTAGCCTCCAGGGAGTCGGCAGCCAAGCAGACCAAGCGCACCATCAACCGCGTGCGCATCTATCCGCCGTTGACGCGCAGGCGCGCCGAGATCCTCGCGGCGGCGGCGCCCGCGGTCCAGACGCCGCCCGAGAAGTACCGGGATCCGGCGGCATCTGCCGCCTGAACCGCACGCCGCGAAAGCCTCGGAGCGCTCGGAGCGCGCCGCGCTCAAATCAACTTGACGACCTGCTTGCCGAAGTTCGCGCCGGAAAACAGGCCGAGGAAGGCGCCGGGAACAGATTCAATCCCTTGGCTCACGGATTCCCGATAGCGCAGCTCGCCGCGTTCGACCAGGTCGGCGAGCTCCGCCGGCGCCTCGCGCCACTCGGCGATGTGCTCACTGACGATGAATCCCTGCACGCGCAGCCGGTTCGTGAGGATCGAGCGGTAGTTGCGCAGTGGTGGCAGCTCGGCGTCGTAGCCGGAGATGAGGCCGCAGAGCGCGACCCGACCGAAGGCGTTCATGCGCGCGAGCACGACGTCCCACACCGCGCCGCCGACGTTCTCGAAGCTGCCGTCGACGCGGCGCGGCGTGGCCGCTGCCAGCCGATCCGCGAAACCGGGCGTCTTGTAGTCGATGCAGGCGTCGAAGCCGAATTCCTCGACCACTGCGCGGCATTTCGCCGGGCCTCCAGCGATCCCGACGGCACGCGCTCCGGCGCGCGTAGCGAGTTGTCCCACGACCGATCCGACCGCGCCGCTGGCCGCGGATACGACGACAGTCTCGCCGGGCCGTGGCTTGATGATGCAGCGCAGCCCATACCAGGCGGTCGTTCCAGGCATGCCCACGCAGCCGAGGTAGGTGGACAGGGGAATACGGGTATTCGGCACCTTGCGCACGCCGCGCCCATCACTGATTGCATAGAGCTGCCAGCCGAAATCTCCGATGACGACGCTGCCTGTGGCGAAGCGCTCGTTCCGGCTCTCCACCACTTCGCCCACCGCGCCGCCCTGCATGACCTCGCCGAGCGGCTGTGGTGGCACGTAGGAACGGGCATCGTCCATCCGTCCACGCATGTAGGGATCCACTGACAGCCATTGGTTGCGGATGCGGAACTCGCCTGCGACGAGTGGTCGCAGCGGCGCTTCCTCGAGGCGAAAATCGCCGGGCTTGGCCCGTCCATGCGGTCGACTCGCGAGCTTCCACATCCTGTTCATCTCGGGCATTGCTTCACTTCCTCGTAGGTACGTTCGTGCGCCGCCGCGCACGGCGTCGAAGGTATCTGGTATCCGACTCGCCGCACGTTGAAGCTGCGTTCGCTTGTCCTTATACTTCGCGCCTCACCGGTGCGGGGTGGAGCAGTCTGGCAGCTCGTCGCTCATAAGCCGTACGTCGTAGTAATCGCAAACCGACGTTAATCGACCTGATCCTACGTAAACCGGCATTGTTTCAGGCCTTACGTCTCCGCATCGCCTTCCGGCCGAGTACGTATAGGGTCGATTTACGCCGATCACTAAGACAAGTTTGAGACTGATAGAATCTACGAACTGATGACCGTAGGTCTGTCGTGTGCGTGGCACGTCTCGCCGCTGTGTAGTACCCATGTCCTTGGGGATTGGTCCTCATCCCGGCCGTATCCTGCCATGCGCCGTGCTGGAGTCGCTGACCGGTGGCACACCGGTCCGAGCATCGCGGTCCGACATGGATGC